>NZ_JABXEO010000042.1:0-67931 GCF_013372585.1 Myxococcus sp. AM010 | reverse complement strand
CCCTCCACCAGCGCCCCCAGCGACAGGGGCCGGCTCAGGTAGCGCTCCACCCGCAGGTCGAGCGGGCCCAGCGCCTCCCTCTCTGCGGGGAAGGCGCTGATTTGCAACAGGGCGCCCGCCAGCGCCAAGGCGCGCTGCAGTGACTCCAGGTGCGTCCCGTCCGATACCAGCAGGCCAGCGGCCGCCACCACCACCTGCACCGACTCCGTCTGCAGCAGCGTCAGCGCACCCGGCACGTCCGCGGAGACCCAGACCCTCCAGCCCTGGCTTTCCAGGGCGAGCACCTGGAGTTCCCGGGAGGCACCGGGGTCTTCGATGAGCAGGAGGGAGGGCGTCATCACGACGAGTCGAAGGTGGGCGGGCCGCCAGGGCGTTCAGACACCCCGGATGAAGGAAAGAGTCGCAGTCTGGGCACCGAACGCACCGAGTCAAGCGCTCCGGCGGCAAGTGTTCTCCGGTGCAAATGACCGCCAGTCGGCCGCCGGCCCTGGGCCCTCCTTCCCGGAACGCATCCGCGTGACGGATGCATCCAGCGCGACAGCGGTATCTCGTCAACAGTCGCATCCGGGCAGGCAGGGGCTCACCTGTGGCCAGCCCGCCACCCCCGAGGTCTTTCCCTGCGACATGCCGCGCGGCTCCCGGAAATCCTGCGTCCCGCCCCGCCGCCGCGTGACGCCGGGCCGGCCCGCCACCAGGCACCGGCACGGTGGCAACGTCGATTCTTCTGCATCCGGATTGCATTGGAAGCAGCTACAACCGTCTACCGGAAGCACGCGCGGGGAGTCGGGGGAGACCCGCTGAGAGGCATCACGCGGAGCGTGAAGACTCAACGCTCCAGGTCTCAGCAGGGTGAAAGTGACCGTCAAATCGGTTATTCGAAAGGGCATCATGGGAGCAAAGAGAAGTGCCGTGCAGCCGAAGCTCACTGAGTTCCAGGACCGGATTCGTTCCGCGGGCCTGCGCAGCACCGCGCCCCGCGTGGCGGTGTTGCGGGAGCTGGAGGACGCCACGTCCCCGATGAGCCACGCCGACCTGGTGGACGCGCTGGGTGACGAGGGCTACGACCGGGTGACCATCTACCGCAACCTGACGGACCTCACCGAGGCCGGGCTCGTGGTGCGGGCGGACCTGGGCGACCACGTCTGGCGCTTCGAGCTGAAGCGCGCGGGCGAGGAGCACAACGGCAGCCACCCGCACTTCACCTGCACCGACTGCGGCACCGTGGCCTGCCTCCCGGAGGAGTCGGTCCGCATCGCGTCCTCCAAGGGCGTGCCCCGCGCGGTGTCCCAGCGCTCGGTGGAAGTGCAGCTTCGCGGTCTCTGCGACGGCTGCAACTGAGTAACGGGGCCACCGCGGCCCCGGCGCGGGCACCGGGAAGATGCGTCGGAGAGCGACCTGGCATGCGTCGGGGGCTGAGCATTTTCCCACCCCCGGGCCTGCCATGCGCTTCCGCCTTCAGGGGAGCGGACACATCCTGGGGACGGCGTCGTGGGGGAGACCGCCCCGCCTTCGCCGGAGGCTTCGGTGCAACCCCTTCAGACACTGCTGGTCGTCGACGACGACCTCGACATCCGTGACGCGCTCCAGGACGTCTTCGAGCTGGAAGGCTACGCCGTCCTGCTCGCGGCGGATGGCCTGGAGGCGCTGACCCAGCTCCGCCAGGTCGAATCCATGCCGGACCTCATCCTGCTCGACCTGATGATGCCGCGCATGGACGGCTTCGCCTTCCGTGAGGCGCTGCGTCACGACACGAGCTTCAGCCGCATCCCCGTGCTGGTGGCCAGCGCGGACCTGGACGTGAGGGGCGCGGCGGAAGGCCTGGACGTCGCCGGCTGGCTGCGCAAGCCGCTGGACCTGCGCGAGCTGCTCAGCGCGGTGAAGCGGCTCAGTCAGTTGCCCAACTGAGCGCGAGCGCCTGCCCGGCTGCCCTGCGGCCAGGGCCGCCCCTGGGGCACCCGGCATGGATTGGCGAGAGCAAGAAGCGGCCCCACCCTTGCTTCCAGCAGCCGGTCCAACCGAACTGAACTCAGGGAGAGGGATGATGAAGAAGCTCATCGCCGCAGTCGCTTTGTGTGTGGGTAGCGCCGCGTTCGCGCAGCAGCAGCCGTCGCGCACGCAGGTGCCCCGTCCTGGTACGGAGAAGAGCACCGGCGTGGACGCCACGGAGGTGGGGCCCGCCATTGGCGAGGCCGCCAAGGACGTGACGGGCGTCCAGACGGAGGATGAAGGCACCTTCAAGATGGACAAGGCCATGAGCCTGCGAGGCACCCTCAAGGATGCCACCGCGGACGGCGTGAGCCTGTCCCGCCCGGGCCTGCCTGACGCGGACCTGGACGTGCGCGACAAGACGAAGCTGATGCTGGACGGCAAGAAGGTCGCCAAGACGGATGAGATTCCGGAAGGCGCCTCGGTGCGCGCGAAGTTCCAGCTGGAGGGCCAGGAGGTCGTCGCGCTGGAGCTGCGCGCCACCAGCCCCAAGGGTGCCAAGAAGAAGCAGCCGGGCACCGGCGGCGCGGGCACGCAGCCGCATGAGTCCGTCGACAAGGAGCTCGACGGCACGCCGACGCGGTAGCCCTGGCGACACGCGCATCGTGGCTCGAAACGGGCCCGCTTCCACACCGGAGGCGGGCCCGTTTGTTTTTCATCACCACGAGGCCCTCTTCTTCTCCAGACAGGGAAGCGTTTTACCCACGCAGACCCTGTTTCCCAGGCGGTCAGGCGTCCAAAGCCCGGTATGCGAATTGCTGTGCGTCCCCGGGAGGAGGAAGCGGTGAATCGACGACTGTTGGCTGGGTGGGTAGGGGTGGCGGTGATGACGGCGTGGGCATGCGGTGGCTCGAACGAGCCCACGCCCCCCACGACGGACAACGATATCGACAACATTCCACCGGTGACGCGGCCAGAGCCCGACGCCGGCACGCAGCCGGACGCGGGCACGCAGCCGGATGCCGGGACGGAGCCGGACGCGGGCACGGAGCCAGACGCGGGCACGGAGCCAGACGCGGGCTCGGAGCCGGACGCGGGCAGCGGCCCTGTTGAAGGACCGTGGCCGACGGACGCGGTGACGAACTACTCATCCCGCTACGACATCTCCCGGGCGCGGGCGGTGGGCGTGGACGCCGCGCACAACATCTGGCTGTTGGATGGGGACCGGATTGGCGTGCTGCGCGCGGACACGCGACAGGTCGTCTGGACGCGCTCGCCCATTGGCCAGGCCCAGGGCGGCTTCGGTCCGGACCGGGCGGCCACCGGCTCCACCGTCATCTGTGGCGGCGACGCGGGCCGCGCCTACGTGGGCTACGCCACGACGGACCTGCGCACGGACCCGGAGTTCCCGGGCCTGCAGCCCAACTACATCGTCAGCCCCACCGAGTGCTACCAGCCGGACCCGGCGCAGCCGTGCTTCCCGTACAGCCACCGTCGGCTCCAGTACTACAAGCAGGGTGACGTGGACGTGGTGCGCCTGGACGACAGCGGGCAGATTGTCCTCGAGGAGCACCTGCACCAGTCGGTGCGCAACACGACGGACGCGAACGGCAATCCCCACGTGCAGACGGGCCCGCGCCGGCTGGATGACGTGGACAACCTGGGCATCCGCAACAGCAACGACCATCACTTCGACGAGGACCGCAGCATCCTGAGCTGCGTGACGGTGATGCACGGCAGGGACCAGGGTGACGTCTACGTGGGCTCCAACCACGGCGTCACCCGCATCCGCGGCCTGGAGTACAGCTCCCACCGCCACCCGGTGTGGCTCAACGAGAATGGCAGCCAGATGGCGGGCTACACCTACGGGCTGGGCATCGCGCAGGACGGGGACGTCCTCATCGCCAACGAGTGGATGTTCGGCATCGTCACGCCGACGCCCCACCACGGCGACTGGGACAACATGGACAAGCGCGTCAACCTGATGAAGGTGGAGTCCTCCTACCTGCCCCAGGTCAACGGCATGAGCGAGTTCGACAGCTGGCGCGGCTTCCAGCAGACGACGGACGGCCGCTACTACCTGGGCAGCAAGGACCACGGCCTGTGGGAGATGACGATTACGTGGGCCTCCAATCAGGCCCAGACGGGCACCCGGCTGACCGGCGCCAACGCGGAGCAGCGCGCCGCGCTCCAGAACATCAGCGCGCTGGCGGCCACGGGTGACGGCTCGCTCTACATCGGCACGGAACGCTCGGGCCTGTGGCGCCTCACGCCGCTGAAGACGCTGGAGAAGGTGGCGGGCGTGAGCGGCTCCCGGGTGCGGCAGCTCCTCCACGACCCGCGGGTGACGCCGGCGGCGCTGTACGTCCTCACCGACAGCGGCCTGACGGTCCTCCGCGGCAACTGAAGCGCGAGGACCTCTCCGGGGCTCGCGCGTCTACCGCGCGCCCGCGGCGGCCTTCGTGGGCACCGGGGGCCGCGTGGGCAGGCGGAGGATGAACGTGGAGCCTTTTCCCTGCGCGGAGCGCACGGTGATGCTGCCGCCCATGGCCTCCACGATTTGACGGGTGATGAAGAGGCCCAGGCCCAGGCCGCCGTAGTGCCGCTCCGACACGGCGCGCTCGAACTTGCCGAACAGGCGCGCCATGCCGTCCTCGGAGATGCCGATGCCCTGGTCCTTCACGGCGAGCACCGCCGTGAGGCCCTCGCTCGCCAGCGACACCTCCACCGGCTGGCCTCCGCCGTACTTCACCGCGTTGGAGAGCAGGTTCACCAGCACCTGCTCCAGGCGCAGCGAATCCCACTCCCCCAGCAGCGGCCCGTCCACGTGCAGCGTCAGCGTGCTGCCGGCGCGGTTGAACTCCTCGGAGAAGGCCTCCGCCATCTGCCGCACCAGCTGCGCCAGGTCCAGCTCCCGGGGCTCCAGCGACAAGCGGCCCGCGGCCAGCCGCGACACGTCCAGCAGCGTGTTCACCAGCCCCACCAGCCGCGACAACTGACGGTCCAGCACGCGGGCCCTGGGCGCCAGCTCCGCGGGTGGCTCCTGGTTCGAGCCTCCCACCTGACGCAGCAGCAACTGCAGGTGCAGGCGCAGGCTGGTGAGGGGCGTGCGCAGCTCGTGGGCCGCCACGCTGAGGAACTCATCCCGGGCGCGCACGGCCTCCTGCGTCTCGCGCAGGGCCTGCTCGCGCACCGAGCGCTCCCGGGCCGCGCCCGCGTCGCGCTGGGCCTCCACGCGGCGGCGCTCCGTCATGTCCTCCACGTAGATGCACGCGGCGACGATGGCGCCTTCACGGCGCACCGGGTGGTAGCTGGCGCGGTAGACGCGGGTGCGCTCGCCATGGGCGCCCGACTCGCGGTGGATGATCTCCACGCCCTCCAGCGCCACGCCTGTCTCCAGCACGCGGCGGACGCGGCGCACCACGTCGGCCGCGGAGGGTTCGGCGCGCAGCACCTCCACCATGGACTGGCCCAGGTGGGCCTCGCGCGACACGCCGTTCATGGCGGCCATGGCGTCGCTCACCTCGACGAAGCGCAGCTCGCGGTCGATGATGGCCATGCCCAGCGGCACCGTGGACATGAGCTCGGCCAGCTCCACCGGCCGCGCACCGCCGCCGGCAGGGGGCCCCGCGCTCCCTCCACCTGCTGGCGCTGTCACGTCCGGCCCCGTGTCCTGGGCGGACCCGAGCCTGGGGGTCATCGTCTCCCCGGGTGTAGCAATCCCAACGGTTACCGTCACGGCACGCCCCCCGGACGTCTGTCCACTGATGGAACAATGCCTGAGGACGCTTCGGAATCTTCCTGAAATCGCGCGGGTTTTCCCCTGCACCCTGAGCGCCGGCCGCTGGCTGGGCAGGCGTGCGAGGGACACCTGCTTCAACCCACCCCGCCTGGCTCTCTAGAATCAAACGAGCCCTCCCGCCGTCCCTGGCACGGAAAGGAACCGAACCGCATGCGCCTGAGACGTCTCGCCCGTCGTGCCGCGCCCCTGGCAGCCCCGGCCAACAGCCTCCGGCGGGACGGGCAGGAGGACGAGCGCAATGCGCTGGTCGCGCGCAGCGGCGCCGACCCCTTCCGCACGGAGCGGCGCCTGCGGCTGCGGGACCACTTCTCCCTCTCGGAGAACGTGCTGATGCTCCAGCACCTGCACGCCGAGCATGACGGCCTGCGCATCGCGCAGCTGTCGGACGTGCACGTGGGGCAGGCCACCTCGGCGCTGCGCATCCGCCGCGCGGTGGAGGCGGTCAACGCGGAGAAGCCGGACCTGGTGTTCCTCACGGGTGACTACGTCACGCACAGCCCCAAGCCGCTGCCGCGCGTGCGCGAGCTGCTGGCCGGCATCGCGGGCCATGTCTACGTGGTGATGGGGAACCATGACCACTGGGTGAACGCGCCGTACCTGCGCGAGTCCTTCGAGCGGATGGGCTATACGGTGCTGCAGAACGAGCACCGGCAGGTGCACGTGAAGGGCGCGCCGGTGACGGTGCTGGGCATCGACGACGGGCTCACGGGCCGGGACGACGTGGAGGCCACCTTCCGGGGCGCGCCGGTGTCGGGCACGCGGCTGGTGCTGGCGCACACGCCGCCCACGGCGGACAAGCTGCCGGCGCACGCGGGGCTGGTGCAGTTCTCCGGGCACACGCACGGCGGCCAGTTCGTGGTGCGCGGCCTGACGGAGGCCATCTTCCGCCGCGCGGGCCAGCCGTACATCCGCGGCCACTACCACGTGAATGGCAACCAGCTGTACGTGAACCGGGGCCTGGGCTTCGGCTTCGGCGGCCCCTACCTGCGCCGGGGTAGCGAGCCGGAGGTGGCCTTCTTCACGCTGCGCCAGGCCGCCGTCAGCGCGGGGTGACATGCCCCCCGTACGGCCGGAGCGGGTAGCATGCGCCGCATGCGCAAATCCCTGCTCCGGTGTGCCGTACTCGTCCTGCCGCTCGTAGGCTGCATCCCGTCTCACGTCGACTACGTCAAGCTGCCGGAGGCGGGGAAGTTCGCCCTCATCAACGTCGACGGCCGACTCGCCTATCTCATCGACCCGCGCACGGAGAGCTGCTTCCTGGTCACGTCGACCAGTGACAACCACTCCCTCGTGCACGTCCCCTGCGACAAGCTGAAGCGGAACCTGCCGGAGGCCTCCACCTTCATCACCTGGGTTCCCGACAGCGCGGAGGCCCCGGCCGTCAGCGCCACCACGCCCTGAGCCTCAAGGCCGCAGCGGAACGCCCAGCCGTCCACTCCCCAGCCCTTCCGCCTTCTTGCGCCGCAGGCTGAAGGGCCCGGACCCGAAGTAGACGATGAACAGCGCGCCACCCGCCATGGAGAGGTTCTTCATGAAGTGGATGAGCTGGTTCTGCGCCTGCACCGGGTCCGTCACCAGCCAGAACCGGTGGACCATGAAGGCGGCGGACAGCAGGAAGATGGCGATGGCCGCCGCGCCTAGCCGAGCGAACACGCCCAGCAACACGGACAAGCCGCCCACCACCAGCGCCACGCCGGACGCCAGCACCGCCAGGCGCGGCTCGGGCACCCCGGACGCCTGGGCCACGCCCGTCAGCGCCTCCAACTGGAAGAAGTGGTTCAGGCCGCTGGTGATGAAGATGGCCGAAAAGAGCAGCCGGCCAATCGGCGCTAGCACGCCCATGAATCCTCCCTGTCGTCCCTCCTCCCAGCCCCACAACGCTGGCAGGACGTCGTCATTCACAACGTGGGCATCGATTCCTGCGTGACACCGGCCGCTCGCCTGCCTGCTCGCCCTTCACCGCGGGCCCTTTCAGGCCATGGCACGCTGCGACAACACGCCACACGCGAGCCCCCGGACCAGCACGTATGGTGCCCGGGCCGTGAAGAACGCCCTGACCGTCACCCTCCTGCTGTCCAGCGCCGTGCTGTTCGCCCCCACCTCGAGCGCCTGGGCCTGCGCGACCTGCGCCTGTGGCGACCCCACGCTCATGTCCATGGGCACCGAGCAGCCGTTCTCCGGCCGCCTGCGCCTGTCCTCCACCGTCCGGGGCTGGGGGCACACCGTCGGAGAGGAGGGGGTGGACGCCCTGCGCCTGCGCGAGGCGCGCATGGACCTGGCGGTGGCCTACGCACCGCTCCCCTGGCTGTTCCTCTCCGCCACCCTGCCCCTGCAGGCTCGCGAGGTGCGACACGTCAGCCTCGCCCGGGACCGCGGCTGGGGCATTGGCGACGTGGAGGTCGCCGCGAAGGTGTTCCTCTTTCAGGACAAGGCCTTCTCCGCGGACCACCTGTTCAGCGTGCTGGGCGGCGTGAAGCTCCCCACCGCGCCCGTGCTGCGCGGGCCGGACGGCGCCCAGTTGGCCCTGGACAGTCAGCTGGGCAGCGGCTCCGTGGACCCACTGGCCGGCTTCGCCTATCAGCACTTCCGAGGCAGCTGGTCCTTCCTGGCCAGCGCCACCGGCTTCCTCCCCACGCGCGGCATCCAGGGCTTCCGCGCGGGTGCTTCCTTGCGCACCACGCTCGCCGCGCAATACCAGCCGTCGGCCCGCTGGGCGCTGCGCCTGGGCTTCGACAGCCGCCTGGAAGCGCCAGCCGACTCGGAAGCCGAGCACCAGGGCCACACGGACAGCGACCGCCATGAGCACACGGGCGGCTTCATCGGCTACGCATCTCCCGACGTCATCTTCAGCCCGGGCATGGACGTCGTCGTCGCGGCGGGCGTCCGCGTGCCCTTCATCAACCAACTGCGTGGCCGCGTCGTCCCCACGCCCATCGCGATGTTGTCCGTCGCCTACGACCTCTGAACCATGCGCTCCTTCTTCAAGCCCGTCGCCATGGGCGCCGCCCTCCTGTCCGTCACCGGTTGCGGCGGCACCGACGTCCAGAACGGCATGACGCTCGACCTGGCGCTCATCACCGCCCGGGCGCGGCCCATCTCGGGCGCGGCCGGCGCGCGCGAGCTCATGAACGACCAGGGCACCCACGCCGTCTTCACCAGCGGCTTCGTCACGCTGGGCAGCGTGGAGTTGCTTCCGTGCGCGGAGGTCGGCTGGAAGCGCTTCCTGCGTCAACTGTCCCCCGTGGGCACGGCGTGGGCTCACCACACCGCCACCAACCCCCTGCGGATGGACGTCCCGCAGGTGGTGAGCCTGGGCAGCGCGGATGGGACCGTCATTCCGCTGGGCACGCTGCGCCCGGCGCCGGGCCGCTACTGCCACGCGCGCCTCACCTTCGAGCCAGCGGGTGACGACGCGCAGGGCCTGGGCGCCGCCGCCCAGGGCAACGCGCCGGTGGACATGGTGGGCCGCAGCCTGCACCTGCGCGGCACCCTGAGCACCGGGCAGGACGGCGAGCCCCAGCCCTTCGAGGTGAGCTTCCAGACGCGCGCGTCGGTGGACGTGTTACTGGAGTGGGTGACGCTGTCGGAAGCCGAGCCCCACGCGCAGCTCGTCTTTGCGCTCTCGTGGGATACGTGGCTGGATGGCGTCAGCGCCGAGCAGCCGCCCGCCAACGTGGACCTGGTGGCCAACGTGGCCCGCTCGGTGGTGCCCCCCTCCTCCGCCGCACCATGACGCCTCCGCCCCAAGCCGCCCCGCCGCTCCCAGAGCCCGACTCCCGGGCCCGCATCAACCTGGAGTGGCTGCTGCGCTTGCGATGGGGCCTGCTGCTGGGCCAGACGCTCGTCATCGGCGTGGCGGCCTTCGGGTTGGAGCTGGCGCTGCCAGTGCCGGTGCTCGCCGCGCTGCTGGGCCTGGAGGCGCTGACCAACGTGTCGGTGCGGGCGTGGCTGGCGCGCGGCCTCCGGGTGACGGAGGGCACGCTTGGCAAGCTGATGCTGTGGGACACGCTGGTGCTCACCGGCCTGCTGGCCCTCAGCGGCGGCACGCACAACCCCTTCACCACGCTCTACCTGGTGAACGTCGCGCTGGGCACCGTGCTGCTGCCCCCTCGGTGGATGTGGGGGCTGCTCGGCTTCACGCTGACGGCCTTCGGCTCGCTCTTCGTGTTGCAAGACGTGGAGCTGCCAGCGGGCCTGTCGCGGCCGGACCACGCGGAGCTGATGCGGCTGCACCTCAACGGCATGTGGGTCGCATTCGCCGTGGCCGCGGGCTTCATCGTCTACTTCGTCCAGCGCGTCACGCGGGCGCTCGGGGCGCGGGAGCAGGAGCTGGCGCAGGCGCGCGCGCTGCACGCGCGGCGGGAGAAGGTGGCCTCGCTGGCGACGCTGGCCGCGGGCGCCGCGCACGAGCTGTCCACACCGCTGTCCACCATCGCCGTGGTGGCCAAGGAGGTGGAGCGCGCGCTGGCCACCGCGGGCACCTCCGAGTCCGTGCGCGAGGACCTGCGCCTCATCCGCCAGCAGGTGGACCGCTGCCGTGATGTGCTGGTGCAGATGTCCGCGGACGCCGGGCAGACGACGGGCGAGCCCTTCCACCCCGTGCCCCTGGCCCGGCTGGTGGAGGACATGCTGGCGGAGCTCCCCGGCGCGGAGCGGGTGACGGTCGAGCTGCCCGCCGAGGCCCGCGAGTGGCACGTCCACGGCCCCCCTCGGGCGCTGGCCCGGGTGCTGCGCGGGCTGGTGAAGAACGCGCTCCAGGCATCACAGCTTTCACGTCCCGTGGAGCTGCGCGTGCGAGCGCGCGGCGAAGGCGCCCTGCTGGAGGTGCGCGACGCGGGCACGGGGATGGCGGCGGACGTGCTGTCCCGGGCGGGCGAGCCCTTCTTCACCACCAAGCCACCGGGCGAAGGCATGGGCCTGGGGCTCTTCCTGGCACGCACGCTGGTGGAGCAGCTGGGCGGCTCGCTGGAGCTGCGCTCGACGCCGGGCCAGGGCACCACGGCGAGCCTCGCGCTGCCGGTGACGGGGGGCGCGCCATGAGCATCGCCAGCGCGGGCACGGAGCAGCGCCCCAGCCTGCTGCTGGTGGATGACGACTCCACCCTTCGTGAGCGGCTGGCGCGTGCCTTCCGCGAGCGCGGCTGGGACGTCACCACCGCCGGGGACTACGACGAGGCCCTGGCCGCCGCGGGCCGCGAGTCCCCCGAGTACGCGGTGGTGGACCTGCGCATGCCGGGCCGCAGCGGCCTGGAGGTGGTGAGGGACCTGCTCGCGGTGGATGCCTCCACGCGCGTCATCGTCCTCACGGGCTACGGGAGCATCGCCACCACGGTGGATGCCATCCGGCTGGGCGCGGTGAACTACCTGCCGAAGCCCGCGGACGCGGATGACCTGCTCGCGGCCTTCGCGCGGGCGTCCGGCGAGCCCTCCGTCGCGGCGGCGGAGCGCTTCGAGGCGCCGTCCCTGGCGCGCGCCGAGTGGGAGCACATCCACCGCGTGCTGGCGGACTGCGGCGGCAACATCTCCGAGGCGGCTCGCAAGCTGGGCATCCACCGGCGCTCGCTCCAGCGCAAGCTGCAGAAGTACCCGCCTTCCCGCTAGCACCTTTGCTATGGGTGGCGGAATGTCGACCGCACTCCAGACCCGTCCTCCCAGCCACCTGGCCCCCGGCCGCTTCGGCCAGACGCGCTACATGATTCGCCGCAAGTTCTTCAAGCTGTTCGGCGACGCGTTCCACATCTACGACGAGGCGGGCAACCTCGCCTTCTACTCGAAGCTGAAGGCCTTCAAGTTGAAGGAGGACATCCGCATCTACGGCGACGAGGAGATGCGCGAGGAGCTGCTCACCATCAAGGCACGCGGCATCCTCGACTTCGGCATGACGTACGACGTGACGGACGCC
The DNA here is from genome assembly GCF_013372585.1 of Myxococcus sp. AM010. Taxonomy (NCBI): domain Bacteria; kingdom Pseudomonadati; phylum Myxococcota; class Myxococcia; order Myxococcales; family Myxococcaceae; genus Myxococcus; species Myxococcus sp. AM010. The sequence goes on along the minus strand of NZ_JABXEO010000042.1, from coordinate 56,302 downwards.
ACCACGGGCGAGCGCATGGGCGCGCTGCGCCGCAAGGGCCTGCGCTCCCTCCTCCGCGACCAGTGGCTGGTGCTGGACGCGAATGACCAGGAGGTGGGGAAGATTGAAGAGGACAGCATGATGATGGCGCTGGTGCGCCGCTTCCTGACGGCGCTGATTCCCCAGTCCTTCACCGGGACGCTGGGCGACACCCAGGTGCTCGCCTTCCACCAGCGCTTCAACCCGTTCATCCAGAAGATTGATTTGGACTTCTCCATGGACAGCGACCGGCGGCTGGACCGGCGGCTCGGCATCGCCGCGGCGGTGCTCATGTGCGCCATTGAAGGCCGGCAGCAGTAGGCTCCGAGCCTTCTCCCAGACGGGCGACGGCGGCCTTCAGGGCGCCGCCCGTCGCATCACGTCGCGCGGACCTCAGGGAGCGCGAGCTTCGATTCGCCAACAAGCGGCGGTGAACCGCACCTCGTCGCCGTGCACATAGGGGTTGAAGGCGGCAAGGACGGTTTCGATGACGTGCGTCCGGGTCCGCTCGTCGGCTTCGTGAAGGACGCGGCCGAGGGGCCCAAGCCGGCTCACGTACTGGAGCAACCCGCGCTCGGGCAGGGCACAGGTGGCGTCAACGGGCTGGATGTCGATGTCCGCCCAGCCGCTCTGCTCCAGGATGCGATGGACGCTGCCCTGGTCCGCGAAGGCGAACTGTCCCGGCGCGCCCGGCTGACGCGTGGGGAGGTTGGGGAGGAGGGGCGCCGCGGCCCGCTCGGCGGTCGTCATGAACGGGTTCTCCGAAGGGCCTCGCCAGGCGATGACGCTCAGCCTGGCGTTCTCCTTCGAGGCACGCCGCAGGTTCGCGAAGGCCTGGACGGCATCGTCGAAGAACATCACGCCGAAGCGTGAAATCACCATGTCGAAGCGCGCCGGCTCGAAGGCGTGGTGCTCCGCGCTGGCTTCGATGAAGCTGGCGGCCACCTGCTCCGCTTCGGCCCGGGCCCGCGCCGCCGCGAGCATGGGCGCGGAGATGTCGATGCCGACGCAGTGTCCCTGGGCACCGAGCCGCCGCGCGACGGCGAGCGTCGTGCCGCCCGTCCCACAGCCCACGTCGAGCACCTGACGCGCGCCGCGGGCCTGGACGGCTTCGACGAGCAGGTCCTCGAACGGCTTGAACATCCCTTCGAGCAGGTCCCGGCTATCGACCCAGGCCTGTCCCGCGGGGCCATTCCAAAGCGCTGCCTGCCCCTCCGGGGGCTGGTGACCCGATGCCATCGTGCGTCTCCCTTCACATGCCTTCAAGAAGTGAAGGCCGTACAGTGCCAGTTCAAGCCGACTTGAGGTCAACAAGGTGAGCGCCCTGCACGTTACCGAGGGCGGCCGGCGCACGGGCGTTCCTGCCTCGACGCCGCGCTTCCATGAGGCGAGGAACCTGCTCTCCTCGACGGCAACGCAGACCCTTCGGGCGCCACCAGGGCAGCAGGCCAAGGCCCGGAGCGCATGCATGCTCCACGAGCCACCGCGCGGATGGCCGTCTCCCCCTCCTCCGGCCCCTGGATGAGCTACCTCTCTTAGCTCGCTGTTCGGAAATGTCGGGGGTTTTGGCGCTACAAAAGTCCCGACATTTCCGAACAGCTATCCACCGGGCTGCGCCCCCGACCCAGAAGGCGACTCTCGCCGTCGCTGCCTCCATGCTCACGGCCGCCTACCACTTGCTGCGCCAGGACCTTGCCTACAAGGACCTGGGCGCTGACTCCTTCGTGCGCTCCAGCAAGGCGCAGCTCGCCAAGCGGCTCCTGCGCCGTCTCGAAGACCTCGGCGTCCATGTCGCTCTGGCGCCGACGGCGCAGGAGACCTGCCCCCCCTCTTCTGCCAACCCCAACACCTCGGTGCTCTCCCGAAGGTGTGGCAGCGCCAGCAGACGGCGCCCAACAACCGGGGCACCAACGCCGGCTACGCCATGGACCTCGCGGCGTACGACTTCAACAAGCTCGGCTGGAAGGTGACACGCCTGGCCTGCGGTGACGTGCCCAGCAGGGACTCGTTCATCCCGTGCAGCCAGCACATGGCGGCCATCGACATCGCCTTCGCCAACATCGCCAACGCCGTGGCCAACTGCAACTCGCTGGCCTACCAGTCACCGCCGCCCATCCCCCAGAAGCAGCTTCGCTCGCGGATGATTTTCAACTCGCACCTCTACGGGCTCGGCAACGAAGGCCATGACTTCAACCAGTCGCTCCCGGGCGATGAGCGCTGGGCCCTCATCGAATCCATGAAGACGCTCTGACTCGACCTTCGCCATCCTGGCCCGCCGCTCAAGCCGCCCGTGGGAGCGGCGGGTCCGAGCAGTTGAAGCCCACCCAAGGCGCGGTGCGCGGCACAACACTGCCGGCGGGGTGCGGGCTCCCTCCCTTCCCAGGACTTCAGCGCCTACGGGCTGAACGTTCCGGTGAGCACGCTGGCGCGGCCCCGAGGCAGCGAGCGCTTGAACGGGCTCGTCGCCAGGTTCGAGCCGGGCTGGTACCAGCTCTGGATCTCCGCGAAGTACGTCTGGCCCGCCCGCAGCACGTCCGGGGGCAGGTACACGCTCTGGAGCTCCGTGTGCAGCACCGCCACGCGCGACGCGGTGGTGGAGCCATTGCTCACGCCGAGCCGGTAGATGTTCACCACGTAGTTCGTGGCCGTGCCGACCAGCGGCTTCGACCAGCGCAGCGAGGCGTCGGTCCCCACGCCCGCGAGGTCCTGGAACGCGCCCCGCGTGTTCACCTTGGGCGCCTGCACCGGCCCGACGAGGGGCTGCACGGGCGCGGCGGTGAACACGCTCGCCTCTTGCTCCACGCGGATGTCCGCGCGCATGGTGTAGGGCGCCGCGGTTCCCAGCGCGTAGCTCTTCGTGAAGCCCGCGACGGCGAACGCCACCTTCTGCCACGTCGCCGGGAGCGGGTTGTTGTAGGTCATGCTCCCTGTGACGATGTCGGTCCGCTGCGCGTCAGGATTGAGCTTCACGAGCAGTGGCGGCCCGCTGATGGACGCGAGCGCCGAGCCCAGCGCGGCCGGCCGAGCGGACATCCAGATTTCATTGTGCGTGCTGACCGCGTCCGGGTTCACCTGGGTGCGCATGGCTTCGAAGGCCGAGCGTCTCCAGTCCACCTCGAAGGTGCCTGTCGCGACGGGCTGGGTGAAGGTTCCGCTGACGGTGACGGGCTGGCCCTCCACCTGCGTCATGCTCGCGTCGAGCACCTTGTGCATCGCGCGGTAGGGCACGCCATTCGCGCTCGTCTGCAACCGCATCTGCGCCAGCGAAAACACATCCCCGCGGCCGCTGTCGAGCAGCACCGGGTTGAGCATGTTGGCGTAATCAAAACTCAGCCCGGAGAGCGACGTGGCGCCCGCCAGGGGGCGCCCCGTGGCGCTGCCGTCGATGTATCCGAACGCGCCCGGGTTCAACGAATACATGTCCAGGAAGTCCTCCGGCTGCCAGGGAGACAGGCCGGTGGCGGACACCGTCACGGGAGTGGGCAGTGACGCGAAGGAGCCATCGCGGCCCCACTCCGTGGAGCCCAGATCGAACGCGCGACCGGTGCTCACCAGGTAGCGCGAGCCCAGCTTCAGGTAGATGCGGCCGGAGGGGACGTTCGGCACGGAGATGGTGCCGTCCGCGGAGCCCGTGCCCGGATAGGTCGTGAATGCTCCGGTCGTTGAGTCCCGCAGGTATGCCGCCACAAACGTGGCGGACTGGTCGTATGGCTTCGTCTCGTTGCCCGACGTGGCGATGAAGGTGACCGGGCTGGTGCCGGTGACTTGGGTGACCAGGCCTTGGGTGACCTGGGAGGCGTCCACCGCCTCCGCCTCGTCGAGCCCCCCGCATCCGCCCCCTGCCATGCCGACCAAGAGCCCGAAAGAAATCAATGGCATCTTCATTGTGAAGGAAACCCTTTCGGCGACGCCATGAATGGCGCTGCGCAGGGAGCTTCATAGCGGGTCGGTCTGACTTTTCCGGGAGCGCCTCGACTCCAATTCTTGCTCGGGACCGTGCAGGCAAACCCGCTTGTCGGCAGGTGAGCCCGGCAACGGACTCCGTGGCTTGGAGAGGTCCGACCGCAGGGCGGCGAGCAGCTCCGCCTCGAACTCGCGAGCCACCCGTTCGAGCACCTGCGGTCGGACCTGTCCTTGCGTGCGCCGCTACTTCAAGAGCTCGCCTCGCTCGGCCTTCTCGATGAGGGACGCCGGCGGCTCGAAGTGCGCGCCGTAGCGCTGCGCGAGCTCACGCGCGCGGGCGATGAAGCCCCGAAGCCCGTTGCCCGTCCGGCCCTCGTAGCCGTTGATGAACTGCACCACGCCGCCCGTCCACGCCGGGAAGCCGATGCCGAGGATGGAGCCGATGTTCGCGTCCGCGGCGGAGCGCAGCACGCCCTCATCGAAGCAGCGCACCGTGTCGATGGCCTCGGCGAACAGCATCCGCTCCTTCATGTCCTCGAAGGGGATGGTGTGGCCGGGCCTGGTGAAGTGCCGCGCCAGGCCCGCCCACAGGCCCGTGCGCTTGCCGTCCACGTAGTCGTAGAACCCGCCGCCCGTGGAGCGGCCCTTGCGCTGGTGCTGGTCAACCAGCGCGTCCACCACGGCGTAGCTGCTGTGCTCCACCCAGGGCTTGCCCTCCGCCAGGGTGGCCGCCTTCGTCTCCTGACGAATCTTGCGCGGCAGCGTCAGCGTGAGTTCGTCCACCAACTGGAGCGGGGCGGCGGGGTAGCCCGCCTGGAGGCCAGCCTGTTCGATGGAAGCGGGCGAGAGGCCCTCGCCCACCATGGCGATGGCCTCGTTGAGGAAGGTGCCGATGACGCGGCTGGTGAAGAAGCCCCGGCTGTCGTTGACGACGATGGGCGTCTTCCCAATCTGCACCGCGATGTCGATGGCCTTCGCCAGCGTGGCGTCGCTCGTCTTCTTGCCCGCGATGAGCTCCAGCAGCGGCATCTTGTCCACGGGGGAGAAGAAGTGCATGCCCACGAAGTCCTCCGCGCGCTTCACGCCCTCGGCGAGCACGGAGATGGGCAGCGTGGACGTGTTGGACCCGAGCACCGCGTCCGGGGCGACCACGTCCTGCACCTCCTGGAAGACCTGGTGCTTGAGCTTCACGTCCTCGAACACGGCCTCGATGACGAGGTCACACCCCTTGAGGTCGGCGGCGTCCGTGGTGGGCGTGATTCGCGCCAGCAGCGCGTCACCCTTCTCCTTCGTGGACTTGCCCCGCTGGATGGCCTTCTCCACCAGCTTCACGGAGTACTGCTTTCCCTTCTCCGCGGACGCGAGGCTCACGTCCTTGAGCACCACGTCGATGCCGGCCTTGGCGCAGACGTAGGCGATGCCCGCGCCCATCATCCCCGCGCCCAGCACGCCCACCTTCTTCGCCGTGTACTGCGGGTAGTCCTTGGGACGACCGCCGCCGGAGTTGATGTGCTGCATGTCGAAGAAGAACGCCTGAATCATGTTCTTCGCGACCTGCCCGGTGACGAGCTCGGTGAAGTAGCGCGACTCCACGGTGAACGCGGTGTCCACGTCCACCTGCGTGCTCTCCACCGCCGTGGCCATGATGGCGCGGGGCGCCGGCATGTTCGCGCCCTTGAGCTGCTTGCGCAGGTTGGCGGGGAACGCGGGCAGGTTCGCCGCCAGCCCCGGAGACGACGGCGTGCCGCCCGGAATCTTGTAGCCCTTCTGGTCCCACGGCTGCTGCGCGGTGGGGTTGGCCTTCACCCACGCCTTTGCCGCGGGCAGGAGCGCCTCCACGGAGTCCACCACCTCATGGACCAGGCCGGCCTCCTTCGCCTCCTGCGGACGGTAGCGCTGGCCCTGGAGCAGCACCTTCATCAGCGCGTCCACGATGCCCAGCATCCGCACCGTGCGCACCACGCCGCCGCCACCGGGCAGCAGGCCCAGCGTGACTTCCGGCAGGCCCACCTGGGCGCCCTTCACGTCCGCGATGATGCGCCGGTGACACGCGAGCGCGATCTCCAGCCCGCCGCCCAGCGCCGCGCCGTTGATGGCCGCGACCACGGGCTTGCCCAGCGTCTCCAGCGCGCGCAGCTGCGCCTTGATTTCCTGCCCCAGCTCGAAGGACTGCCGCGCGTCCTCCTTGCGCACCTTCAGCAGGTCCTTCAAGTCCCCACCGGCGAAGAACGTCTTCTTCGCGGAGGTGAGGATGACACCGGTGAGGGTGTCCTTCTCCTTGACCAGCCGGTCCACCGTCGCGCGCATGGACTTCAGATACGCGGCGTTCATGGTGTTCGCGGACTGGTTCGGGTCATCCAACGTCAAGACGACGATGCCGTCGGCGTCCTGGTCCCAGCGGATGGTGCTCTGCTCGCTCATGGGGTTCGCTCGAATCCTGTCGAAGTGTTGGAAGAGAAGCTCAGACGCGCTCGATGAGTGTGGCCACGCCCATGCCACCACCCACGCACAAGGTGATGACCGCGCGGCGCGCCTTGCGACGCTCCAGCTCGTCCACCATGGTCCCCAGAATCATCGCGCCCGTGGCGCCCAGCGGGTGCCCCATGGCGATGGCGCCGCCATTCACATTCAGCTTCTCATCCGGAATGCCCAGGTCCTTCTGGTACTTGAGCACCACCGAGGCGAAGGCCTCGTTGAGCTCGAACAGGTCGATGTCCTTCACCGACAGGCCCGCAATCTCCAGCAGCTTCCGGGTGGCCGGAATCGGACCGGTGAGCATGATGGTGGGGTCCGAGCCGGACGTGGCCACGGCGGCGATGCGCGCGCGCGGCGTGAGGCCCAGCGACTTGCCCACCTGCTCCGAGCCGATGAGCACCAGCGCCGCGCCGTCCACGATGCCCGACGAGTTGCCCGGCGTGTGGACGTGCTCGATGCGCTCCACGAAGTGGTACTTCTGCAAGGCCACCACGTCGAAGCCGCCCGCCTCGCCCATGACGGAGAAGGACGGGTTGAGCTTGCCGAGCGACGCCACGGTGGAGTCCGGGCGCATGAGCTCGTCATGCGCCAGCACGGGGAGGCCGTTCTGGTCCACCACCGGGATGACGGAGTTCTTGAAGTAGCCGCCCGCCCACGCCTTGCCCGCCAGCTGCTGCGAGCGGGCCGCGTAGCGGTCCACGTCCTCGCGCGTGAAGCCCTCCATGGTGGCGATGAGGTCCGCGGAGATGCCCTGCGGGACGAAGTAGGTGTCGAAGTTGGTGGCCGGGTCCATGGCCCAGGCGCCGCCGTCCGAGCCCATGGGCACGCGAGACATGCTCTCCACGCCGCCCGCGATGACCAGGTGCTCCCAACCCGAGCGCACCTGCTGGGCGGCCATGTTCACCGCCGTGAGGCCGGACGCGCAGAAGCGGTTGAGCTGCACGCCGCCCACCGTCTCCGGCAACCCCGCCGCCAGCACCAGGGTGCGGGCGATATCTGCGCCCTGCTCACCCACGGGGGAAACGACGCCGAGCACCACGTCGTCGATGCGCTGGGGGTCCAGGTTCGGGTGACGCTGCTTGAGCGCGTCCACCAGCCCGGTGAGCAGTGAAATGGGCTTGGTGCCGTGCAGCGCGCCCTTCTTGCCCTTGCCTCGTGGGGTCCGGACGGCGTCGAAGATGAATGCTTCCTGGCTCACGCAGAGCCTCCTTGAGACGAAGATGTGGGTCTACAGGGAACGGGCGACGAGTTCTTTCATGACCTCGTTCACGCCGGCAAGGCTTCGCAGCACACCGTACCCTCCGAACAACTGCAAGCAACGGTCGGCGACGATGCACGCCGGGTCCGTCACCCACCCGGTAGAAGTCACCGTCACGCACCGCGCGTGCGGAGAGGGCCTGGAGGACGGAGCCCGTCCCCGGCTCCGTCATGGCGATGGCCGCGCCCTGGACACCCAGCCGTCCGGCGGCGATGCCCTGGACAGCCCGATGCCACGGCTGCCTCCCGCCATCAGCAGCGCGCGACCCGCCAGTATCGAGCTGGTGGCCATTGCGCTTCCTTGCCCACGCCGGCGCTGTCAGGGCGATGACGGGTGTCTATCAACAGAGCGTCAACAGTGTGCTTCGTCTGGATTTTCAAACACTTCCAACCTATTGCGTCATCCCTCCCGGGCGCGGCCACTCCGGCGCCCATTCCTGCTTTTGCAGTTTTCCCCGCTCGGCTCGATACTGCGGGGTGCCGGGACACATTGTGTGGTCCGGCCACCCGTCGTCGTGGAGTCATCATGAACCTGCTTTCAAAGACGCTGTTCGTGAGCGCAGTGGCCCTTGTCACGCTCTCCCCGCTGTCCGCGTCGGCGCTGCCTCCGGATTGCGACGTGCAGTGTGCCGACGAAGCGCCCTGCTCGCTCCTCTGTGCGGTGCCTTGGGGGGTGCGCATCATCACCTGTGAGCGGTGGTTCAGCGACTACGAGCTGGGCGGCACGTGCACGCCGGACGCGCAGATTCCTTCCGAGGAGGAGGATGAGCTGTCGTCGGTGGAGCCGCGCCAGGGCAGCATGCCTGGCATGGCGGCGGCCTGCCTGTCCGCGCCGGTGAGCGCCCGGTAACACGCGTCCCCCTGGGTCGGCCCGCTCCGCGCATCCTGGCGTGGGGCGGGCGCCGTCGGGTGACTCCAGAGCCTGCGTGCGAAACCCTGTCCTGTCGTGGTGCGTGCTGCTGGTGGCCTGGCTGGGCATCGCGTGCGCCGCTCGACCGCCGCGGGTGCGGGTCTGGGAAGAGGTGAAGGCCTCCCGCTGTGCCGCGCCTGTTGAGGAGCACTGCGTGGTGCTCGGCTGTGAGGAAGGCGTTTGCGGCTTCTTCGCCTGCGAGGATGTCAGCGAGTCCGGCGCACCCGCGACCTCGTCCGTGGATGCGCCCGCCACCGGGCAGGTGCTGGCCCTGCGACCGGGCTTTCCCATGGGCCCGCCCAGGCCCGGACGGTGGTGGCGCAGGGCGCCCTGGCTTCGGCGGGGTGCCGAGCCGGAGATGACGTTCCGCTGATATCCGGAACGCCCGCCGCTACGGCCACCGCCCGTCCTGCCCGCGCCCCAGTTGCAGAAGCACCACCTGTTCCCCCAGGCCCCAACCCTCTCGGCGTGGTTCAAGGAACGTGGCATCAACATCCACGACCACACGATACTCATCCCCACCCATGTCCACCGGCGCATCCACGGCGGCGGACCTTCCGAGGCCTGTGGAACGAAGCGTGGCGGCAGTTCATCGAGACACGAGGCAACAAGGTGCGGCGGGCCCTGTGACGCCTGACGAAGAGTCTCGATTGCGCATCTATCAAGTCGAGTCGCCGCGACCTTCGCACTACACGGGGAGCCTGCATGCCGCGCATCGATGGAGCCTGCCCGGACTCGCGGACTGTCCCGGCTGTGGCGCGACCTGGAGCACCGCCGGACTTCACTATCCATGCGTGGACCTGACCGCGCACCCGACACGGCACGAGTACGAAGAGCCCCGCCCGGAGCCATACGCGGAGTGGGCTCGATTGCGCGAACAGATACGGCCCCAGGTGCCCCCCGGGTTTGCCTTGATGCCCGGGACCAAGTTGGGCCCGCTGACCGGACGCGCCTCCGGCACCTTCGGACAGCTACATTTTCAAGCGTGGGCCCTGAGCCTCCGCCGTGAAGCGCTGGAACAACTGCGGCGAGCAGGACTGCAAGGGTTGAACGGCTGCGCGATGCAACTCACGGGGAGCGGAAGGAACCCGCCCGAACTGCTCGAACTCGAGCTGACACCCTGTGGACGCTTCCACCCGGACTGCCTTCCGCCCGACCGCGAGCCCCCGTGCCCCACATGTGGCGTTGAGAGCTACGAGCTCCCCACCCCCTACTTCCTTGACGCGGCCTCCCTCCCCACCGCGGTGGACGTCTTCCGCCTCGCGGACTGGCCCACGCTCATCCTGGCCACCCAACGCTTCGTGGACGCGGTCCACCGCCTGGAGCTCGACGGCGTCACCTTCCGCCAGGTCGCGGTCCGCTGACCCACTGCCATGAGCAATCCGCTCCCTGCCTCCAGCGCGGCGCGCGAGGCGAGGACGCAGCTCACGAAGAGCCCTTTCGAGAGAGCCGGGCAACATGTTCAGCCTGGATGCGGCAGCCGCCGCGCTCGGACAGGCTCGGACTCCACGGCATCCTCCCGAGGGGTAGGAGGAAGGCCGCTACTGCGCGCGGCAGGGGGGCCGCGAAGACGTCAACGCCTAGCAGGCTCCACAGTCCGCGGCGCAGCTGTCCGGCGTGTTGCTGGTGCCGCAGCGCTCGGAGAGCTGGCACGTCCCGTCACCACACTTGTAGATGTCCTGGGGGCGGATGCGGGTGGTGAGCGGCCGGTACACGACGCCGTTGTACGTGCAGCGCGTGTAGTAGGACCGCGTGGGGTCCTGCTGGCAGTACGTCTGGGCCGCCCCCACGTGGGAGATGACGGCCGCGCAGTCCGGGTCCCCGCTCCACGACGACAGGCCACACGCACGCACCGTGCTCTCGTCGTAGGCCAGATAGGGCGCGTCATTGGCCGCGAAGAGCCCCTGACCATTGAAGAGGTTTCCGAAGAAGACGGCCTCATGCTGGTTGTAGGTCTGCAGCTCCTCGGCCGTCGTCGGAATGGCATTGCCCTGCGAGTCCTTGCCCTGCACGGAGATGTTCAGGTGCACGCCGTACTTGTTCACGTGTGCCGCCAGGCAGCTCGACACCAGCTGCTGCTCGGCCTCCGGAGCAACCGGACTCGGCGGAGGCGGAGGCGTGGGGCTCGACCACGTCGGCGCCAGCCCCAGGGAGCCCTGCCAGGTGTGCGTGGTGCCCGCATGCGTGTACGTCAGCGCCTGGCCGGAGGCGAGCGCGCACCGGACGATGTATCGCATCACCTCTTCGGCCTTGACGGGGTCCGCGCTGAACCACGTGCTGAAACCATTCGTCGACAGGCCATTCGTCGACAGCCCATTCGTCGACAAGCCATTCGTCGACAGCCCATTCGTCGACAAGCCATTGGTGGACAGGCCGTTCGTCGACAGCCCGTTCGTCGACAGCCCATTGGACGACACCAACCCATCCGACTGGGTGCCCAGCGTCTCGCGGGCCATATCCATCGGCTCCGCCGGGCCACACCCCACGGCGGCGACGAGAAGCAACGCTGGCAGCAGCTCCCACCGGTGCGCACAACGGCGCCCAGCGTAGGTGACCTTGGAGCTGGAACAGGTCTTCGAGGTGGGGTGGTGATACATGGCTGCCTCCGGTTTTTGGGGGTAGCCGCGTTTCTCGCGGCCAAGATAACCGGTAGTCCTTCTTTTCCCCTCTGACAGGTGCCCTCTCGGGCAGTTCGCGCATGTCGGTCATGCGGCAAACACGTAGTCCGTGCGCCGGCTGACGCTCAGCGCACGTTCCGCCCAACCGCCAACGTTGCAGTCACACGCGACGTCTCACGCCCGAGGGTGCGGGCACCTGCGACTGTCGCGCGTCTCGTGGCATCTTCACCGTAAAGGTCGTCCCCGCTGCCGCGGAGGAGGTCACGCACACCGCGCCTCCGTGCGCCTGGACGATTTGTTTCACGATGAAGAGCCCCAGCCCCAGGCCACCAGCGCCGCGACGGTGGCCCTTCCCAGCGCCGGTGCCCACCTGCCGGAACGGGTCGAACAATGTCTCCAGGTGTTGAGACGGAATGGGCGCCCCGGTGTTGTGGACCTCCAGGACCTGCTCACCGTCCACGGCGATACATTTGAGCCGGACGGGCGCGTCCTCGGCGCCGTGCTCCAGCGCGTTGCCCACCAGGTTGCTGAGCACCTGCGCCATCCGGTCCGCGTCCCAGAAGCCCTCCGACGCGCCCTCCACGTCCAAGGTGATGTGCCGGCCAGGATGCGCGGCGGACAGCTCCTCCACCACCATCCGGCAGACGATGGCCAGGCTGACCGTCCCCAGGTGCAGGGGAATGCCGCCCGCGAGCCGCGCGCGGGTGAGGTCGAGGATGTCGGAAATCATGGCGCCCATCCGCGCGGCGCTCGCCTCGATTCGCTGGGCGCACTGCTGCTGCTGGACCGCCGGCAGCGTGCGCTGCGCCATGGCCCGGGCGGACAGGGCGATGGCGTTCAGGGGATTGCGCAAGTCATGCCCGAGGATGCCGATGAACCGCTCACGAAACTCCGCCTCCTCGGTCAGCCGCTGAAGCGCCAGGTGGCGCGCGGTGCCATCCAGGGCCTCGCGTGCCAGCCGGGCCGTCGCGTGCTCCAGCGCGCCCTCCGCGCGGTGGCGGGCCTCGCGCTCACGCTCCAGCGCCTCGCGGAGCGCCTGCGCGTCGTCCGCGTCATCGGGCAGCAGCCACAGCACGAAGGCATCCAGCGCCTTCGTGCCCACGGCCCGGAAGCGCGCCTCCATGTTGCCCTCGCGGGCGATGCGCAACACGACGGACACCGGCTCGCCCGTGTCCACCACGCGGGCGCAGTCCTCCAGGCGAAGCCCTCGCACGCCCTCCTGCTCCCAGCGCGACACGCAGGCGGGCAGGACCCAGCCGTGCCCCACCGGCTCGGCGGACGCCCCTGGCGTGGCCTGGTGGAAATCGAGCACCTCCCCCGCCGTCCCTCGCACCGGCTCGAAGCGCAGGCAGGGCGCGGGGCCTCCCGCATGCGTCGTCCAGGTCCAGGCGGAGCCCCACTGCGACGACAGACACACCCCCATCGACGTCCCCCTGGCACGCGCTCCAGCCCCGATGCTCGACGCCCGGTCGCGGAACGCACGCGGGACAAGAGTGACAAATCTCAGGGAGCGCGAACGTGTACGCGAGTGCCAACGCGGCCCTCAGTGCTCACTCCGCGCCAGTGCCAACGCGCCACGCGGTCCGATATCCGCCGCGGTGTCGTCATTCCGCAATGGCCCTGCGCGAACGTCCTGGGCCGCGGAGCGTTTGCTCACGTCAGCAGGGGCCCACGGCGCAGCGCACCTTCTCAGACCGCCGCGCGGGGCAAGCGCACGGTGAAGGTGGTGCCGTGCTGCTCGGAGGACACGACCTCCACGCCGCCGCCGTGGCCGCGCACGATATCCTGCACGATGTAGAGCCCCAGGCCGATGCTGCGGGTGGACTGGCCCTCCTTCAACGCGCCCCGTGTCAGCGGCTCGAACAAGCGCGGCAGCAGCTCCCGGGGGATGGGGGCGCCTCCGTTGAAGACCGACAGCAGCGCGGCCTCCCCCTCCAGCCGTGTGTCCACCCGCACCGGGGCGTCCGCGGGGCTGTAGGCCAGGGCATTGCCCAGCAGGTTCGTGAGCACCTGCGCGATGCGGTCCGAATCCCATTCGCCGCGCACCTCGCCCTGGACCTCCACCTCCACGCGGCGCCCGGGGTTGGCCACCAGGAGCTCATCCACCACCTGGTGCACCACCTCCCGCAAGTCGGTGGCCTGACGGTGCAGGGCAATGCCGCCACCCAGCCGGGCCTTGGTGAAGTCCAACAGGTCGCGAATCATCCGGGCCGCGCGCTCGGTGGCCTGGCCAATGCGCCACACCATGCGCTGCTGCGACTCCGTCAACGCCCCCTTCTTCTCCAGCAGCCCCGCCGACATGGAGATGGCCGCCAGGGGATTGCGCAAGTCGTGGGAGACGATGCCCACCAGCTGCTGCTCGAACTCGGCGCGCCGGCGCAGCTCCTCCTGTGAGCGCTGCTGCTCCGCGAACAGGCGCGCGTTCTCGATGGAGAGCGCCGCCTTCGCCGCCAGCTCCTCCACCAGCTCCTGGTCCTCCTGGGTGAAGCCCCGGCCCTGGCCCATTCGCCCCACGGCCAGCGTCCCCACCACCTTGCCCTGCGCCCTCAGCGGCACGCACAGCAGGCTGCGCAGCGCCTCGCCCTGTCCCAGCTCCCGCTGTTGCTCCTGGGACAGCTCGGGCACGAGCAGCGGCCGTCCGCCACGCAGCACGCAGCCGCTCAGCCCCGCGCCCGGGAGCAGCGGCGCCCCGTCCTCCCCCTGACTGGAATGGCTGGCCGCCACCTCCAGCCGCGTCCCGTCATCGGACAGCAGGCACAGCGTGCACGCGTCCCCCAGGAAGTAGGCGACCTGGCGGGTGATGGTGCCCAGCAGCACGGACAGGTCGCGGTTGGTGGCATCGAAGGCGTCGGACGCCTCCGTGAGCATCTGCAGCCGGGCGGCGGCGGCCCGGGCCACGGCATGGGCCCGGCGCTCCTCCGCCGTCAGGTGCACCCGGTCCAACGCCTGGGCGCACGCATGCGCCAGCGCGGTGAAGAAGGCCCGGTCCATCTCCGTGAAGGTCCGCGGCCGCGCGAAGGACAGGCCAATGGCGCCCAGCGCACGTCCCTTCACCAGCAAGGGCAGCGCGAGCGCCGCCTCGTGGAGGCCTCGCGTATCCATGAGGGGATAACGCGCGCTCCACTCCTCCGGCGAGCCCACCCAGATGGCCTGCTGCTCCCGCAGCGACTCCACCAGCGGCATGGCCGCCGTCATCGGGATGCGCCGCCACCGGCTCAGCACGCTCTCCGGGTAGCCAATGGCGTCCACCACCTCCAGCGCCTCGCCCTCCGCGTCCAACAGGTTGACGGTGCCCGCCTTCGCGCCAGCGGCCACCAGTCCCTGTTCGAAGAGCGCGCGGCACACCTGCGGCACGGTGGCCGCCTCCGACAGCCGGGCGGCGAAGTCCCGCAGCCGGTCGATGTAGCCCGCGGCCCTCAGCGCGGCATCCCGCGCCTCGGCCTCCTTCTGCCGCACCAGCTCCGCCTGGCGCCGCACCTGCTGCTGCGCGCGGAACAGCTCCACGAAGACGGACACCTTCGAGCGCAGCACCTCCGGCGGGAAGGGCTTCTGGAGGAAGTCCACCGCGCCGGTGGCGTAGCCGGTGACGAGCTCCGCGTCATCGCGACCATAGGCGGTGAGGAAGATGATGGGGACGTTGCGCGTGCGCTCGCGCTGCTTGATGAGCGACGCCGTCTCGAAGCCGCTCAGCCCCGCCATCCGCACGTCCAGCAGGATGACGGCGTAGTCCTCGCGCAGCAGGAAGCGCAGGGCCTGCTCCCCCGAACAGGCCTTGTCCATGCGCACGCCCAGCGGCTCGAGGATGGCCTCCAGCGACACCAGGTTCGACACATGGTCATCCACCAGCAACACGGCGGGGGTCTCCGAAACCGCCTTCGCCTGGCGATGCGGGTCTTCGTCCGTCACCCGCGGGTGCGTCAGCGCCAGCCGGCTGGCAGCGGTGGCTCCCCGGCTGAAAGGGAGGCCTCCGCGCTGCAACGGCACCATCGTTGGAATCCCGTCCTGCGACATGAAGAAGTCACCTGGTGTGCGGTGGTCAGGAACTCGGCCCATGCGCTCCGGGCCCCCAGGAGCGGACCGGCCCCCGGAACAACTGGCGGCGCGGGATTACACCGCGCGGCGCGCCGTCGTGCCCAGGTGAAGGCGGAGTCGCGGCGCCAAGCGTGCGCTATCCATCAGTCCTCGTGCTCAGTAGCGCCCCTTCACGCCCAGGATGGGCAGGGCGATGGGCAGCCCCACCGCGTCCTTGCGCAGCGGGAAGCCGTTGCCACCCTCGTACTCGAAGCCCAGCGTCTCCCGACGGAGCGTGACGTTGAGCATGTCCAGGTACGCCTCCAGGCTGAAGGTGTCGTAGACCCACGACTTGGACAGCCGCACGTCGAAGCGGAGGAAGGCAGGCAGCCGATCCACGCGATCTCTGTCTGACTTGACCCAGGCTGGCCGGCCGGCGGTGTCTTCACCCGGGCGGTGCGTCTGCGTGCCCAACGTGCCGTATTCAGGGCGCCCGGTGTTGAAGTGCAGCACCCCGCCCAGCGTGACGTTGTTGGCGAACTTGTAGCTGAGCACCAGGTTGAGGATGTGCGTCTGGTCGAAGGCGAAGGGCAGGTCCGCCTCCGCCTCGCCCACCCGGTGGCCCTCCGCGTCGTAGCGGTAGAAGCGCGTGCGGCGCGTGCTGCGCTGAAGCGAATACGACAGCCAGCCAAACCAGTTGTCGCCCAGCGGGTGGCGCAGCAGGAACTCCAGGCCGTAGGCCATGCCGCTGCCGCGGAAGTCCGGGAAGTCGAAGTCCGAGCGGTCGGGGATGCCACCGTCATCCCCCAGTTGCATGCCGCGGCGCAGGCCGCCTGGAGGCGTCTGGGTGTCCGGCGGCTCGTCCTCCCCCAGGCCCTCATCGGAGAAGGGCGTCAGCTCGAGGGTCCGCAGCATGGGGTTGAGATAGACGTCCAACCCCACCTCCAGGCCGCGCCACGCCTTCCACTCCGCGCCGACGGAGAGCTGCACGCCTTGCTGGAGCCCCAGCAGCAGGCTCCCCACGTCCACCACGGGCAGGCTGATGAGGGTGGTGGGCGGCTGATGGAAGAGGCCCGCCCCGCCCTTGAGCGTGAGCGCCTCCGACACCTTGTGGCGCACGGTGAGGCGCGGCTCCAGCGCGCGCCGGTCAATCCCCGGCGACAGGTGGTAGCTGTCCACGCGCAGGCCGGGCACCACGGCCCACTTCTCATGGGGCTGCCACACCAGCTCCGTCCACGCCCCCATGAAGGTGCCCAGCGCCACGGGCGCCACCTCCATGTCCACGTCGGGGCCGCCGTCCTGCTGGAGCAGCTCGACGATGGCGCGCTTGTGCTCCACGTCCGCCCCGGCGCGCAGCGTGGCGCTGGGTGACAGCGTCGCGGTGTAGCCCAGGCGCGCGGACCAGTGCCCCTGGTCGATATGGATTTCGGTGGCGTCGCCAGGCGGACTGCGGCTGACGATGGCGAAGCGGTCCAGCCCCCACGTCCCGCCCACCTCCAGCTCACCGGGGCCCACGGGGTGCCGGTGCCGCAGGTCCACCCGGTGGAAGACAATGGACTGCAGCGCGGTGTCCCCCCACTCGTCCTGGGCCTCCGAGCCAAAGGTGTCGGACGAGCCAAAGGCAAACAGGCGCAGCGTGCCCTCGCCCAGCCGCTGCTCCACCCGGCCCTGGTAATCCCAGAAGTCGAGCACCACCTTGGGGTTCTCCCGACCGGGAGGGGGCGGCGCCTGGAGCTGGTTGGCCGCCAGGGCGATGAGCCAGGGTGTATAGGAATAGCGGCCGGCCAGGCTGACGTTGGTGCCCGTGTCCTTGAACGGCGTCTCGATGAAGAAGCCCGCGTTGATGAGGTCCGCGTAGGCGCTGCCGTGGACGCCGTCATCCCGCGGGCGGCTGAGACGCCCGTCGATGGCGCCCCCCATCAACCGCCCATACCGGGGCGGCGGTGAGCCCGGATAGAAGTCGATGGCGTCGATGAAGTCCGGGTGGATGACGGCCGGGCCCAGGAACAGGTGGAAGAGGATGGGGACGCGGATGCCATCCAGGAAGTAGCCCGTGGCCGCGGGCTGGCTGCCGCGCACCACCGGGTAGGCCACGCCGGACACCATGCTGCCCACGCCGGGCAGCAGCATGACGACGCGGAAGGGGTCCCCCATGGTGCCTGGCACCTCGCGCAGCTCCGCGTCATGCAGGGTGACGCGGCTCACCTCCGTGCGCTCGCGGTCCCCCCGCACCACCGTCTCGTACGGGTTGATGATGAGCGGCTCCAGCCCGTACACCACCTCCAGCGCCTCGTTCGCCTTCAGGCCCTCGCGGAAGACGGCGGGCTTGTGGCCGGGGGCGGTGATGCGCACCGGGTGCACGCCCGCGGGCCAGCGCGCCTCGAAGCGGCCGTCCACGTCCGTCTGCACCGGCGCGTCCGGCTGCGCGTCCGACACCAGCGTGGCCCCCACCAGCGGCCGGCGGTTGCCCTTGGTGCGCACCAGGCCCTTCAGGGTGATGGGCGCCGCGGGCGTGGCACCCGCGGAGCTGACCGGCGCGGGCGCCTCGAAGCGGTACTCGAAGAAGATGCGCACGGCCACCGGCAGGCCGTCCACGGTGGCGGGGGCGAAGCGCAGCGACGGCGCCGCGTGCAGCGCCGCCCGGTCCAGCAAGGGATGCAGCCCTTCCACCAACGTGGCGGACTCCACCTCGCCCGCGTCGTCGATGAGCAGCTCCAGCTTCACCACTCCCGCGACGCCCTCGGACGCCAGCCCGGGAGGATAGGGCGCGGGCGAGCCCTGCACCATCGCGGGCGGAGTGAACGCGGGCTCCGGCACACCCGCGTCCTCCGACAGGGGCGCGTCCGTCTCCACGGCCCAGCCCGCGTCGGTGCGCCGCAGCTCCCGCTCGGCCTGGGTGGCGCCCCCGTCGTCCGGCGTCCCCGCGTCCTGCGCGTGCGCCCGAGCCGCGGACATGAACAGGGCCACCACGGCGACCGCCGCGCGCGCTGCTGGCCTGCCTGTCCACCACCCAAGTCCGCGGGTCATTCCCTCACCAAGCGGGGCGCGGCGCACCCTGTCCCGCATGAGGCCAGGGAGACGGCGGGGTGACAAGCGGCTTGGGGTGGACTTGCGCGGGCCGCGTCAACTCGGGGCGCGGCGCCAGCCTTTTCATCAACCCAACGAGAGGCCCCGGTGCGTTCTGGGGCCCCTTAGTCGTTTTCGGGCTCGGGGAGCCACCAGAGCTGATTGTTGCTGCGCAACGTGCGCTCCAGCCACGCGCCGAATGACGGTGCAATCTGGACGACCTGCTGTGGATACGTCTCGTGGTAGGCGTCGAGAATAGGATACGCGTCGCCTGGCCGGGATGCGTCGAGCACGGAGTAATCGTCGTCCCCCAGGTCAGCGATGGTCCACCAGTGCGGCGAGCCCATCGCGTCCTCGTCACGGAACCGCATGGCGACGCGAGCGCGGCGAACTTCTCGCAACGGGAGTAGCCAGAACGTCTGGTTCGGCCATGGGCGAAAGAGCGTTGCGCCATCGCAGTGCAGATAGAACGCGCGCAGGTCTTCGTCCAGGCGCCAGCCGACGCGCTGCTCGAACTCCTCAAGCTGCGCTGGAGTGGATGGAGCGTTCGGGTAATGCCGAGCGGTAACTTCCTCTAGCAACGGCAGCATGGGGCTAGTCGGCATAGGGCCTATCCGGACCGATGCGCCGCCACTTCGCGGACCCGGCGTAACACGCTGGATACTCCAAGTTGTATACGGAGTGGACCTCGCTCGGCACTGGCAGGATGTTGGCCGTCGCGGACCCGCATGCGCTCACGAGCGGCACGCCAATGCATGTCAGCAGGACACCTCTTCAGAACATTGAAATCCGAATATCATCGCCCAAGCGGTAAGGTAAGGGGCCCGTTGGCGGCCGTCCCGTTGAGTAGGCCTGCGCTCCCTGGTGCCCAGCCGTTGCTCGCCACCAGGGGCCCCGCTGCTGCCATCCACAGTCCCCTCGGTGCACGGCGCCCCGGCTGAACAGCGAAGCGTTGCCGCACCACGCCTCACGCGCACGAGGCCTCCTCACGAAATCACAGACACCCGAAGACGCATCAGGCCTGCCCCCCAGGTAGCGCCGGGAACCCATCCCGGCACGGAAGCACCCACCTCCGGACAATCAAGGCCTCACCGTCCGGAGTCCGCCCTCACCGCTCCGGCAGGAGGGCGGCCGCGACCTGGTTCATCAGGTTGAGCTGCCTGCGCGACATGCGCCGCAGCGTCCGGAGCACCTTCCGCATCTCCGGGAGCTGGTCCCTGTGCCTGGAGTCGCCCTCCCAGAGCGCGGCGCCAACGCTGGCCGCCGTGGCGAGTCCCAGCCCGACGTCCGCCGACAACCGCAGCGCCAGACACAGGCGGAACAGGGTCGGCACGCTGGGCATCATCTTCCCCCGCTCCATGCGCCCATAGACTTCCGCGGCGATGCCCACACGCGCCGCGACATCCGCCTGGGTGAGCCCCGCGAGCAGCCGCGCGCCTCGCGCGGCCTCGCCCACGTTCTCCGCCAACCGGCTCTCCAGTTGCTCGCGCGACTTCCGGGCGCGCGCCGCCGGGTTTCGCGGCGGGGAGCGGGGCCGCTTGCGGGGAGGAGCAGGACCTTCGAGGTGGGTCTTCACTGCGTCAACCTTGTGAGTACGGGCCAAGCTCACGCCCTGCCCGGGAACAGGTCGCGCTCGGTCACGAGTTTTCCTGCGACTTATAACCCAGCACGTCCTCAGGCGAAATACCGATATAGAGGGTAGTCACCTGCCCCGCACCCTCCGCGAAAAGTGTCGTACCCGGAACCACACATCCGGCAGACGTCCAGGCGTCAGCCCGCGTGGCCCGTCCGGCACCGGGTCCGTCCGGCCCTACTCGTCATGTCTGTCATTGAGGGAGGGGCAGCCAATCCCTTCACAAGAATTCGACGACCAGGGTTGCCTCGCGAAAGCACTCCATGCAATGTGCATCATCAAGGCCACACTTCCGCGACCTGTCTGTGAAGCCTCCTGGACCGGAGGCCCGCGGCTGGACGCGTGAGTCTGGGCATGGGCGGCCAAGGCGTTCGCCGCCCCTGTGGGGGCCCGCATCCACCCTGGAGCACGGCACGTCTGGCTTCGGCCTGGCGGCGCCCCACTTTTCTTCCGGAGTCCCCCCGCAATGGAATTGAGATTGACCTCGCACCTGGTGCGAGACCCCGCGCCGCCTCAGCCCCTGGGGCCGGAGGCCTCGCGCGAGCTGCGTCAGCGCTGCGCGCTCGCTACCCCCGAGGACACCGCGCGTGGCATGTTCTTCCGGGGGGTCCTGGAGACGGTGCGGCGCGTGGGCGGCTCCAGCATGGAGCTGCGCTGCCGCCAGGGCCTGCCGGAGAAGCGCTACATCGACTTCTTCAGCTACCCCATCACCCAATTCCTGCCGCTGGCCTTCCAGGCCGCCGACCTGCTCTCCGAACACTGCGGGGGCCTGGCCGCCGCCCATCGTGTCCTGGGCCAGAAGGCCGCGCAGGACTTCCTGGAGTCCATCGCGGGCCGCACCCTGCTGATGCTCGCCTATGACGAGCCCCGGCTGCTGCTCGGGCAGCTCCCCACCGGGTTCCTCGCGGCGGTGAGCTACGGCGAGCGGAGCATGGTGTGGACGGGGCCTCGCAGCGGCCGCTTCGTCATGAAGCGGGACTTCATGCCCACCGCGTACCACGAGGGAGTCCTGCACGCCGCCCTGGACGCCGTGGGCGCGCGCGACCTCGGGGTGCAGGGGCGCGAGCTGGGCCTGCTCGACGCGGAGTACGCGCTGTCCTGGCGCTGAGACGCAACACCACCGGGGGCCCCGCCCCACTTCCAGTGGGACGGGGCGGCGCTTCGACTACAGCAGCGAGCAGAGCAGTCCGGGGAAACGCGAACCGGCGGGGCAGTCGTCGCCCTGGCAGTACTTCACGCCCGAATCGATGGCGGGGTTGGCCAGCAGCGCGGGGACCTTCACGTTGCAGGTGCCGATGGCGCTGTTGCCGGAGGCGTCCTGCACCGCGTACGTGAAGTTGTAGACGCGGCCGTTGCCCAGCAGGGCCGCCTCGGCGCGGACCATCGCGGACTTGCGGTCCGGGGTCAGCTTGATGTCGTCACACGCCAGCAGCCGGAGCAGGGACAGCGCGTCGTTGGACTCGTCGGAGGTGACGCGGATGATGCTGGCCGACGCGTCCAGGTCGAGCTCGCCGCCGCAGTTGTCGGCGGCCGGCATCGCGCAGTCAGCCAGGGACACCAGCACGTAGTCGGAACCCAGGACCGGCTGGAGCACCAGGCCGCGGTTGGCGCCCGGCGTGGGGGCGCTGACGTCGACGACCGTCACGTTCGCCGAGCACGTGCTGGTGGCCGCGCCGTCGGAGACCTGGAGCTGCGCGCTCGTGGTGCCCAGCCCATAGGGGCCCGCGGGCGACTGCTCCACGGAGAACGGCCCCGGGAAGCCATCCGGGTCGAACGAGCCGTTGTCGATGCTGGCGCTGCCCTGACAGGCCGCGTCCGCGGGGACGGTGACGTCCTGGCATTGGGCCACCGGCTGCAGGTTGGTGGCACAGGGGACCTCGAAGTCAATGGAGGCGAAGTTGTTGTCCTCGTCGTCCTCCGGATAGGTGCCGTCCTCGTCCGCGACGACCACCACCTTCGTGGTGCCCTCCGGCACCGTGTACGACAGCGAGAAGGGGAAGCGCTCTCCACCCACCAGCCAGGGGACGCTGACGGTGCCCAGCCGCACGCCGCCAGCGCCCGGCGTCCCCGCGTACACCGCCGCGGTGGAGTCCCCGATGCCCGTGAGTGCCTCGTTCTTGATGGCCGCGGAGAGCGTCAGCGCCGTCGCCGCGCACGAGGCGGACAGGTCCACCACGCTCAGGTCCAGCCCCGTCTCCTTCGCCTCCTGTCGCTGGGCCTCCATGTTGATGTCCGCCGAGCGCTCCTCGGGGAGGGTGCCCTCACAGCCCGTCAGAAGAAACAACGCCGTCCACGTCGAGACGCCATGATTCCGTGTCATGTCTGGTTCCTGGCATGCCGGGAGCACGCCTGCTCTGCAGGGGGAAATGCCTCTCAATGAGGCCACTCTTTTATGTCGAGTCGTTTACCCGGATACCACGGACTCCCAGTGCATGTGGAGGCAAATATTCTCACCAGCCTGTATGAAGGCGCGCTCCCACCGGGGTGATTGACGACACCTCACCTTGACTCTTGATAATCCAGACATGGAGCGATGCATGCCTGACACCCATGAGTCAAATCAGACATATACCAGTAAAAGCCGACTTAACTGCCAAGCCCCGCATCGTGTCGCGGTGGACATCTGGGGCGTCCACGGGCGGACGCATTGCCCTGGGGCACTGGCGGACATTGGACTTCAGTACAAGTCTACGGCCTCATGTGCACGCCCAACCTCGTCCTCCTCGTGGAAGACCATGCCGACAGCCGGGAGCTGTTGGAGGAGTTCCTCACCCTGGAGGGCTTCACCGTGGAGACGGCGGGCAACGGACTGTCGGCGTGGGAGCGCCTGAGCCGCCCGCCCATGCCGAATGCCGTCCTCCTGGACCTGATGATGCCGGTGATGAGCGGCTGGGAGCTGATGCGCCATGTGCGCCAGGACGCGCGGCTGAGCGCCCTGCCGGTGGTGGTGGTCTCCGGCGCGGGGAGCTCTCAACCCCTGCCCGAAGGCATCCGAGCCACGGTGCCCAAGCCCGTGGACTTGTTCGAGCTGCGCGCCACCCTGGAGCGGGTGGTGAGCCCCACCTGAGCGCGTCAGTTTGCCGGCAGGCGGGGCAGCGACACCCGGAAGGTGGTGCCCGCCTGGGCGGTGGAGGTCACCTCGATACGGCCGCCGTGCCCCTTCACCACCTGCTCGACGATGTAGAGCCCCAGCCCCAGCCCGCTGCTGCCCGCGCCGCCGGCACCGGCCATGGCGCCGCGCCGGAAGGGGTCGAAGAGCCGGGGGAGCATCTCCGGGGAGATGGGCTCGCCGGGGTTGTGGACCTCCAGCACCACGGCGTCGCCACTGTCCGACAGCCTGAAGGACACAGGGGCGTCCGCGGGGCTGTATTGGAGCGCGTTGCCGCCCAGGTTGCTGACCACCTGGAGCAGCCGGTCTCCGTCCCACGCCCCTTCGTAGCGGCCCGGCTCCACCCGGAGCGCCAGCTTGCGCTCGGGCCACGCCGCCTCCAATTCATCCATCCCCATCCGGACCACGGCCCGCAAATCACTGGCCGTGCGTTGGATGGGAATGCCGCCCCCCAGCCGCCCGCGCGTGAAGTCGAGCAGCTCTGAAATCATGCGCTTCATCCGGTCGCCGGAGCGGGCGAGGCGCGTCACCAGGCGGCGCTCGCGCTCTGGGAGCGCCTCGCTGTGCAGCAATTGGGTCGCGGACAGCTGGATGGCATTGAGCGGGTTGCGCAGGTCATGGCTGACAATGGCGATGAGCCGCTCGCCGAAGCGGGCCGCCTGCAGCGCGGCCTCCTGGGCGCGGCGCCGCTCTGAGACATCCACCAGGGTGGCCACCGCCGCGACGATGGTGCCCTCCCGGTCCAGGATGGGCGCGCTGGAGAGCAGCACCGTGACGTACTGGCCATCCGCGCGGGAGATGAGCATCTCCTCGCCCCGCACCACCTCGCCGTGGCGCAGGCTGCGCACCAGCGGCAGGTCCTCCATGGCGTAGGGCCGCCCGTCCGGGCGCAGCGAGACGCCATGGTCCTCCACGTAGAACTGCGTCGACGAGGAGGGCTGGAAGGGCCTGCCGGTGATGACCTCCACCTGGCGGCTGGCCATCACCAGCCGGCCGGACGGCGCGTCCGCGATGAAGACGCCCGCGGGCATCTGGTCCAGCACCGACGCCAGCCGCGCGCGCTCCGCCTCGATGGCGCCCAGCAGTCGCTGCCGGTCCATCTCCATGGCCCTGCGCTGGGTGATGTCCACCACGGTGACCACCCGCTCCTGCACGCGGCCGGCCTCATCCTTGAAGGCCGTGACATGGGTGAAGGCGGGGAAGCGGGTGCAATCCTTCCGGATGTGCAGGGACTCGTATTCGTGCGACGGCTTGGAGTCCGCCGCCGAGATGTGCCGAGGCAACACGCCGCGCGCTTCTGGCGCGTAGGTGTCCTCCAGCCGCCGTCCGGCCAGCTCCTCCGGGGCATAGCCGTGCATGCGCGCGAAGGCGGGGTTCACCTCGCGCAGCCGCTCCTCGGCCGCGTCCACCACGGCCACGCCCACGCCCAGCCGCTTGAAGACCTGCTCCCACCGCCGCAGGCCCGCTTCACTCTCCCGGAGGCGCTCCAGGGACGCCTCCGCCACGGCGCGCGCCTCGCGCTCGCGGTTGTGCGCCTGGGCCTGCAGCAGCAGCGCGGTGGTGCGCGCCGCCATGGCCCGGAAGAGGAACTGGTCCTCCTCCGCCAGCTCGCGGGAGGCGCGGCTGCCCATCAGCACCACGCCCATCAGCTGCGTCCCCAGGAGCAACGGCACCCCGAACAGCGCGGACAGGTCCGCCGCGCGCAAGGACGGCTCGCTCACCCGGCTGTCCGTGCGGGCCTCGTGCACCAGCAGCGGCTGGCGCGTGGCCGCGACGGTGCCCGTGAAGCCCTCCCCCATGGGCACCACGTCGCCCACGGCCATCCCCGTCCCCGTGCCCACCACGCTCTCCACCCGCATGGCGCCGTCCTCCAGCAGCAGGACGGCCGCCACGTCCACCACTGCCACCGTCTCCCGCAGCACCTGGAGGAGGCTCGGCAACAGGTTCGCGGCGTCGGTGCTGCCCAGGGCCGCGGTGCTGATGCGGTCCAGCGCCTGCAACGTGCGCTCGCGCGCCAGCGAGTAGCGGCTGACGGAGGCCGCCACCGCTTCATCCATGGCCTCGTGGAAGACGAGCTCCGACTCCGGGTGGTGGGTGGCGTTCTCCCGGGACGTCCACAAGCGCAGCACGCACGCGCGAAGCAGCCGGTACTCCGTCACCACCTGCCGCAGGGCGAAGCCCTCGCCCAGCCGCTCAATCGCGTGCTGGTCCGGAATCTCCTCCAGGCCCTCCTCCGCGCCGCCGGGCGAGCCGCGGCGCATCAGCGAGGCGACGACCTCCAGCAGCCGGGGCAGCCCATCCCGCAGCGCGAGCCTTGGCAGCGCCTGGGCCGCGGGGATGCGACGCACCTCCACCTCCCACGCGGACATGATGGCTTCCCGCTGCTGCAGAAGGAACTCGGCCAGGTGGATGGGCACGCCTTCGTGGATAGGCGTCAGCGCGGCCGGCGACAACGGCAAAGCGCGCCGAGTGCCCGGCAGCGGAAAATGTCCGAAAGCCCGCAGCCACCTCGCACGTCCGGAGTGCGTGTCACGGACACTCCTTGAAAAGAGCGCTGGAGGCCGCCGGGGGTGGCGCTGTTAGGGTCCCTCCGACATGAGCGGGCGCGCACGGTTTGCCTGGGCGCTGGGGGTGGGATTGTTGGGCCATGCGCTCAACCGGCATCCCGTGGAGCTCATCCCAGGCATCGACATCCTCCTGGGTTTCTTCGTCATCATCCCCGCGGCCCCGCTGCTGGGACCCTGGTGCGCGGGGTTGGCGGCCGGCATCGCCATGTCCGTCACCGTCCAGCTCTGGGGCCACCCCTGGGCCATGCTGGGCGCGATGATGGAGGCCGTCGTCCTGGGCGCGCTCACCCGGCGCTACTGGCCCCTTCAGGCGGATGGGCTCTACTGGCTGGCGGGCATCCCCTACCTCTTCGTCAGCTACCACCTGGGCGTGGACGTCACGGCGACGAGCGCGCTCGCCATCGCCATCAAGCAGGCGCTCAACAGCCTGGTGCCGGCGCTGATGACGCAGGTGGTGCTGATGACGCCCGCGGCGCGCGCGCGGCTCTGGCCCCTGCTGCCGCCCGGGCTGCGCACCTTCCCCCTGTCATCGGCGGTGGGCTCGGCGCTGCTGCTGGCGCTGATGCTGCCGCTGATGCTGGTGGGGACGCTGGAGGGCCGGGCCCGCTATGCCGCCGAGCTGCGGCGGATGGATGACCAGGGCCTCTCCACCGCGCACCTGTTGGCGGAGACGGTGGACGCGGAGCTGGCCTCCGCCCAATCCCAGACCGCCTTGCTGGCGAGCGTCATCATGGACGAGTGGGAGCGCGAAGGGGAGCGTCCATCCCAGCCGCAGTTGGAGGAGCTGCTGCGGGACTGGGTGTATCACTCCGCGTTCGCGCTCAACTGCGGCGTCGGGGACCGCGACGGCAACCTGGTGGCCATCTGGCCGCCGCTGGGCGTGGCGGCCCAACCGCTGGCGGGCGCCAACTTCGCGGACCGCGCCTACTTCCAGGAGGTCCGCGGCACGCGCGCGCCCGTGGTGAGCGGCGTGTTCGAGGGCCGCGCCGCGGTGTCGGGCCCCGTCGTGGTCGCGGTCGCGCCGTTGCTCCGGCAGCAACGCTTCGAAGGCTTCACGTTGGTGGCCATCAACCTGCTTCGGATGCGAGCGGTGGCGCAGGAGCGGCTGGCGCCGGGCCAGCGCGCGCTGCTGGTGGACCCGGACGGCAACGTGGCCTTCGACACCGGCGCCACGCCCGGGCCGAAGCCCCGGTCCCTGAAGGGCACCGCGTGGGGGGAGATGCTGTCGAAGCTGCCCGCCACGGGCACCCGCACCTATGACACGGAGCCCCAGGCCCCCAGGCCGCGGCGGACCCAGGGGACGCGGCACCTGACCAGCGCGACGCTGCTCCAACCGGGTTGGCGCGTCGTGGTGGAGCATCCGATGAACTTCATGGACTTCGGCGTCGTCGGCAGCTACCGCGCGCTGCTGGCCACCCTGGCGCTGGCGCTGGTGCTGGCCATCCCCGTCACCCGTCTGCTGACGCGCATGCTCTCCCGGCCGGTGGAGGCCGTGTCCCAGGCCGCGGGCCGCATGGCCGCGGGCGCGCGCGACGTGCGCGCCTTCGGGACGCTCCACCGCTCTGGCGCCATCGAGGTGGAGAAGCTGGGACTGGCCTTCGACGAGATGGCGGCCCGGCTCCAGCGGCACCTGGAGGAGGTGGAGCGCGTCAGCCAGGCCAAGGCGGCCTTCTTCTCCATCGCCAGCCATGAGCTGAAGACGCCCCTGGCCACCCTCAAGCTGCGCTTGCAGCGGCTGCGTCCGCACACCGTGCGGCAGCAGGACCTGGTCCTCATGGACCGGCAGGTGGACCGGCTGGCGCGGCTGGTCAATCAACTGCTGGATGTGTCCGAGCTGGCCAGCGGCCGGCTGTCACTGGAGCAGGTGCCCCTGGAGCTGTCCACGCTGGTGCGGCGGGTGGCGCAGCGGCGCGCGGCGTCCGCGCCCCAGCATCAACTGACACTGAAGCTGGAGCGCGTGGACGGCTGGTGGGACGAACCCCGGCTGGAGCAGGTCGTCTACAACCTGGTGGACAACGCCATCCGCTACAGCCCGGAGGGCGGACCGGTGGAGGTGGTGCTCCGGCGGGAGGACGGTGACGTGCTGCTGGAGGTGAAGGACCGGGGCGTGGGCCTGGGGCCGCGCGGGGGCGAGGAGCTCTTCAGCCGGGCCCTTCGCGGCGGCACGCTGTCCACCATCAGCCGCGTGGAGGGCCTGGGTTTGGGATTGTATTTGAGCCGTGAAATCATCACCCGCCACGGCGGCAGCATCCACCTGGCTGCCCGCGAGGGCGGCGGCACCTGCGCCGTGGTCCGCCTGCCGCGGAACGACCCGCGCGAGGCTTGACGTGCACGCCCGCTATGGGTCGACGGGTGGCACGTCGGGCCAGGGCCGCGGCAAGGAGGGCGCTGCCACGTGTGTCAGCCGTAACAAGCCGCGCCCCAGGTCGAGCTGGTAGCGGACGCGAAAACCCGAGTCGAGCACCACCAACCCACCCTGGTCCGACCTCAAGGGCCCGTCGAGCGGAAGGCCCGCGACGAGCGCGCCCAGCTCACACTGGAGCTGCTCTCGCACCGGGGTCGAACATCCCGCCAGGGTCCGGAGTGCCCTGGGAGCGAGCTGAAGTCGAAGGGCCATGGTTGTTTCAGACTGACGAGCCATGGCGATGACGACAAGCTGTACCCGGAGTGCATGTTTGACGTCGGCTTCCAGCCCCATGAGGGGACCACCCCTCACTTCGCTGTGGAGTGCCAGACAGCCAAGGCGGTGGAGACGCCGTCCGGGCCGGGCTTACCGCTGCCGCGCGAGGATGCGCCGCCCTTCGATGTCGATGGCGTAGGTCGCTTCCATGTCCATGATGATGTTCTGCTTTTCACAGACATCCGGACGCAGTGTCACACGGACGAAGGTCACACCTTCGGGACCTGGGGACGCAATCACTTCGTCCAAAGGCAGGAAGTCGTCGAGCGCGAGCTGCATGGCCGTCACCAGCGCCCCTGTCAACGTCGTCCGCGTCTCCGCCGGGAGGTCGAGCGGGAACTCCACCCGCGCCGCCCCCTCTGGAGACGCGTGCAGTGGGCGATACGGACGCTGGAAGAGCGCACAAGCGGGCAACAGCAGACACAGGGCGCGGAGGCGTCCACGCTTCAACTCAAACAGCCAAGGGGACCTGGACGTTTCCAAATTGAAAACCTGTTTCATTCCCCCGCCTCCATCAGGAAAACCCAGCGGGAGGCCCAGGATGTCGGCCACCAGACGAGGCGTGCGCGGGCCCCTGGCGCGGCCCTCGGGTCCGGGGTATTTGAGACTCCTCGCCTCGTCCACCATGGCCCGACCGCTCCAGCATCTGCTTCTCGTCGAGGATGACCACGCCTGGCGCGAGCGGCTGACAGTGGTTGCTCACGCGGAAGGGGTGAAGGTCTCCCACGCGGCGGATGGCCAGGAAGCCCTGGACTGGCTGTGCACACACCCCCGGGCGAGCCACCCGGACCTCATCCTCCTGGACCTGGTGATGCCGCGGATGGACGGGTGGGAGCTCTACGGACAGCTCCGGACCAACGCGCGGCTGCGCCACCTGGGCGTGCTGATGTTCTCCAGCGCGCTGAGCGGCCAGGAGCCCCCGCTGGACGGCGTGGTGGGCTACCTGCGCAAGCCGCACGCGCCCGAGGCCGTGGACGGGGCCCTGCGCGCCCAGCTTCGCGGGCTCCCCCAGCTCCCCGCCCGGGACTCCGCCGAGCCCTACGCACTGCACCTGCCCGAGGACGTGTCCCTGCCGCTGCGCACCCTGCCGGGCGCCCTGAGCCACGCGGTGCGCCTGCACCTGCTGCGCGCCGCGGAGCTGGTGGGCACGGAGCTGCCCCTGGCCTCCACCTGGCTGATGGCGCTCCCTGGGACGCCGCCCTCGCTGCTGGTGACGGTGGAGGGCGTGCAGGTGGAGCTGGAGGTGGATGACGCACAGCGACGGCTCACCGTCCGCGACGTCACCCTGTCACCGAACCTGCGATACGGCGCCTGACGGCTCAAGGCACTGGCAGGTGCCGGACCTCACCGCTCTCCAAATCCAACCATACACCCCCGCCCCCCTCGCCGAACACCAGCAACACGCTGTCGGTGAGCCTCACCCTTGGCCGGTCCTTCCCTTCGAAGGCCAACACTGCGCGGAGGAACCCCCGCCTGTCTGTCAATTGAAGCTGCCACTCCTTGCTCAAAGCCAGCAACTCCAGCCACCACTCTTGAGAGATGAAGATGGCCTTGAGCGGCTCGCTGTCGTGCGTCTTCGGGACCCGGTTGCGAAGCGCCACGGGCGGCAACCACGCCGGAGCGAAGGCCACCGGGTTCACTTTGCCTGTCAGCGCCTCGGGGGGAGAGGGCACCTCCGTGCCCAGCACGATGACCTCGCCATCCGGCACCACGGACTCGCTGACGAGCACGCAGTTCGGACCCGACACCTCTGGAGGCAGCTCCGACCGCTCGCGCAGCGTGGGCCCGTCCGCGAGCGTATACGCCCACCGCTCCTGGTTGCCGACAATGAAGCTCAGGTGCGTGGCATCCGCTGCAATGGCAGACACCTCCCTGGCGAGGTCCGGAACCCGCCAGAGCGCGCGGCAGTCAGCGGCGAGCGCATCCAGCATCATCACCGTGGTGCCAGAGGCCACGAACCAGACATTGCCGTCGTAGCTGGGGGACCAGGCCGTCAACGTCATGTCACGCCAGGGGCTGCACCTGCGCGTCACCAGGTCCAGCCGGGACAGGCGCCAGACCTCGCCCCGCCGCGCGAGCGCCAGGACCCGGTCACCATGAATGGAAGGCACCAGGTGGAAGGCCGGCACGTCGAAGTGCGCCACCGTCCGGCCATCGGCGCGAACCAGGCGCGCCCCCGCCTCGCCCAGCGCGTACAGCAGCCGCCCGTCTGGCAGCACCACCGCGTCATGCAGCGTGAAGGTCCCCGCCTCGGAGGCCCGCACGGTGGCGTCGATGCGCGGCCGTGAATGGGTATCGCGCCACGCGGGGTGGAGACAGTCCGCCAACGCCGGCAGGTCCGCGCGCAGGGTGCCGTCGGGCGCGTCGCCCAGCAAGCGCTTGATGAGGCTCAGGTCCGAGGTGAAGCGGGCATTGCCCGCCGCCCGGTCCCGAAGCAACGCGCGCAGCGTGGGAACCACCAGCGCGGTGCGGTTGGCGGAGGGAGGCTCTTCCACGAGCGCCAGCCCAAAGACGAAGCGCTCGGACGCGCGGCCCGGCGTGTCGTCGTCGAGCAGCTCGCGCACCCGCGCACCCGCCGCCGTCAGCCCATCCGCGAACGCCGTGGCCCACATCGCCAGCAGCCGCGCGCCCGTCGCGCCGCCGCTCGCCACGCCTCGCTCCAGCCACTCGCGCGCCGGGGCACGATTCTCCGCCACCGGCCACACCACCTGCACGGCGCGCGCGAAGTCGCCGGCCTCGGCGAGCGTCTCCGCCCACAGCAGCCGGAGCGCACGCGCCTCTGGTGGATTCGAACGCTCCAGCCGCGCCACCGCGTCCCCGAAGGCGCCGCTGCGCCGGGCGATGGCGACGGCGCGCGCCACGTCTCGGGCCAGGAACCACTGGCGCACCACGAGCCCTGGAGCCAGCTTGCGCCCCTCGGCCAGCTCCGCCGCCAGCTTGAGGCGGCCATGCCGCTCCAGGAAGGACACGGCCTCCTCGACGGCGCCGAGCAGCTCCGCCAGGACGAACGCGGCCTCGTCGATGCGTCCCTCGCGCTCGAAGCGGCGGAAGGCGTCGCGGTAGCGCTGCTGGAGCGCCGAGTAGAGCCCGGCCCCGCCCGCGAACACGGACCCCGCGGCCCCCCGCGCCTCCGTCTGGAGGGTGAGGTGCTCACGCGGGCTCGGCAGGCCCAAGGCCTCGCGCGCGTCTTCACTCAGCTCCTTGCCCAGGGGGATGGCGTGCCGCAGGGCCTCGTCGAGGTCGCCCTCCTCGAACATGCCGACGAGGCGGCGCACGTACTCCGCCTTCCGCTGCCGCGCCCACTCGCCGAGCAGGGTGTTGTTCATCATCCAGTCGGACAGCCTGCTCCAGGGACGCGGGCCCGGGGGGAGCGCGGGCGTGCGCGGTGGTGACGCTTCACGCGGAGGCCCCCGGAACATCGAGGCCAGTCGCGCCCCCCATCCGGACGAAGGGGGCCCCTGCCGCGGCCCGCGAGGCCCAGCCCCAGAGAACGCCGCTCCGAGCCGCGCCAGCCATCCTGGCCGGCCACGGCCGGACTCGCCACCTCCGCGCGCTGACGCGCCCTGATGGGAGAACTTCGCGCGCAGCCGCGCCAGCCATCCCTGGCGAACGAGCGCGTCACCACCGGCGCCACGTGCCGCCGTCCCGTCGGGGAAGAGCTTCTCACGCAGCCGCGCCCACCATCCCGGACGGCGCGCCTCAGCGGCGGCGGGAGCGCGGCGCCCCTCCATCCGCGCGAGCAGCTCCCGGGCTTCTACTGACGGCTCGGGCACGCCGGGACCGAAGCGCTCGCGAGACGGCGGCGGCACGGGCTCCAGCACCGGCACGGGGGGCGGCGGCGCGCCCAGCGTTCGCGGGGATCGGAGCTCCCATTCGGATACATCGAGCCAGGCGGACACCTCCACCCGCGGCATCGCGCCGGCGGAGAACACCTGGGCCCGTCCGCCGAGCACCAGCACCACCGCGCCTTCCTGGAGGCTCGGGTGTCGGCGCTCCGAAGGAGACAAGGGCGCCGAGGAGAGGAGGCCGTCCTCGCGCGTGAGCGGCAACCCCGGCGCGGCTTCACACGCCACCGCGCGTGGCGCGGACAACTCCACAAGATATCCACCCGCCACGGCGTGAACGGACAGGCCGGGCGCCCACACCGCCAGAATCCGGCGGCGCGCCTCCGCCTCACCGAGCAGGGCCGGGTCGAGCCAGAAAGCCGAGGCCCGGACCGTGCCCCGGTGCACCTGCTGCCGGGGCCGCAGCCCTGCACGCGCCGCGCTCATCCCTCGCCTCCTGTCTGGAGACGACACAGCACCGCGCCTTGCTCCAGGTGGTACAGCACCAGCTCGCCCTCCGCCGTCAGCCACGCGAGCACGGGCACCGCATGGCTGGCCTCCGCGTGGACCACGTTGGCGGCCGCCACCGTCAACTTGGATTGGTGCCGCGGCCCCACGCTCCAGAAGGTCCGCAGGTCCGGGTCGAGCGCCAACAACCCGGCCTC
Organism: Myxococcus sp. AM010; assembly: GCF_013372585.1. Taxonomy (NCBI): domain Bacteria; kingdom Pseudomonadati; phylum Myxococcota; class Myxococcia; order Myxococcales; family Myxococcaceae; genus Myxococcus; species Myxococcus sp. AM010. The sequence goes on along the minus strand of NZ_JABXEO010000042.1, from coordinate 23,566 downwards.
CCCTCGCGCCTGCTGACAGGTTCCGACGCCCACGGCGCGGAAGCCCGGACGCAGCGTCACGAAGGGCTCCGTGCTCTGGTGATGCAAGCGCCACACGCCGGGGCTCTTGTTCACCGCGAGCAACCCAGCATCCGGATGGCCTGGGTGAGGTGACGCGCCGAACCAGACAGTGCCGCCCCTCGAGTCCTCCAGTGGCACCTGGCGCACCTCCTTCGCGCTCACGATGCCCAGCCGCACGCCGCTCCCAGCCCCTTCCGCTCCGTCACGCGTCACGACGATGCTGGCGCCCTTCACGTGCGCGGCGGCGATGACCCGCCGTGCCACCTGGGTGGAGTCCACGAGGCGAGAGTCGGAGTCCTCCTCGAAGCAATAGAGCGTGTCGTCCAGGCCGGACAGGAGCACGCATTCCCGCTGGGAGGCATCAAGATAGGTCGTCAGCCGGCCGGGTGGCTGTCCCAGCGCGGGAACAGGTGGGTGCGCCTGCGTATCGCGCAGCGTCCAGGGAAGCGCCGCGGGCCCGCGCCCGTGGCTCCTGGCCTGATGTTGCAGCCGTCCCCGGAAGGCATAGGCGCCCCCCTTCCGCGTCAGCACGAGCAGCCCTCCCTGGCGCCGCCACCCCGCGCCCAGGAAGGTCTCATCACTCCGAGGATTCATCCGCTGGGGCCGCGCGATAGTGGCGCGAGGGGAGTTGGGCAGCGCCATGGCGCCGACGCCGCCCCCTTCATGGAAGAGCATCAGCCGGCGGCCATCCGAGGAGAAGGAGAACCCCGACACCCGCGCGTGCTGGACGGTCCTCACGGGCGCGGCGACGCGCGCGCGGAACGGGTCCCTCAACAGGCGCACGCTGTCCTCCGGCGACGGCAGGTCGAGCAGTACGGAGCGCGGCGCGCGCGCGGCGGGACGCACCTCCACCGCGAGCTGGCGCACCTCGGGCGCCAGGACTTCGGAGACCTCGATGCGCGAGAGCGCCTCCGCCCCCTCGATCCGGGACAGGCGGGCAGCCCCCACGAGCCAGACGTCCGCCGTCCGCCCGTCGAGCTCGAGTCCTTCGCGCCAGGCCGCGAGCCGCTCAGCCGAGGGCGGCGCGGTGTCACGCGCGCTCAACCAGGCGCCCAGCGTGGCGGGCGTCACCTCCGTGAACCCGCCACGCTTCGGGTCTGCCTGAAGCACACCCCACGCGAACGTGGCCCCCGCGGCCTCCGCCCTGCGCGCCATGACGATGAGCAACGCGAGGTGCGCGATGCGCGGAGCGCCGAGCTGGTCCGGTCCCGCGTCGAGCAACACCACCGTGCGCCGCGCACGCCGGGGCTGGCGGAACGAGGGCTTGAGATAGGACAGCTCTCCGAAGGCGGCGCGGCGCACCAGCTCGTCGGGGGCCTCCAGGGCCCACAGCCACTCACTCACCAGCAGCCGGTCGAAGGAGCCTCTCCGCGACAGGCCGTCATACCCGTGGGGCTCGCCGCCCATCAGCTCCGAGGGCGCCCGGAGCGGCCCCAGCGCCGCGGACAACCGGGCGACCAGTGGGCCCAGGTTCAGCGCCACGTCCAACGGGAACGTCGCGAGGATTGACGCCCAGGGGCGCAGCGCATGGGGCAGCTCGCTCACGGCGTGTGCCCCGTCGTCGCCGTGTCCAGCCAGGCCTGAAGTGTGACACGGGACACGGGCCGCGCCGCCTCCATGCTGACAAGGCACATGGACGCGGGCAGCACCGCCCACTTCGCTCCGCCCCCGCGCGCATGCGCCACGAGCGCACGCTCCAGCAGCGGCGCCGCCACGGCTGGCGCCAGCGCACAGGGAAGCAACAGCGAGGGCGCCGCGTCATCCCGCCCCAGGTACACGGCGCCGTCGACCCACGGCAGCGACGCCGAGGCCCCGAGGAGTACGAGGAGGCCCGGCCCCGCGACGCCTTCCCAGGTGGCGAGGCGTGCGTCGTCCTCCGCGAGCACCCGGCGCGCGAGCGCCACCGCCACGAGCCCTTCTCCCACGACCGCGAGCGGCTCCAGCGGCGCGGCGCGAGCACGCCACCGCACCGGCAGGCGCGCGGCGTCTTCGCCGCGCGGCTCCAGGGCGCTCACACCGCCACCTCCGTCTCGGACGACACGGGCCCTGAAGCACCGGCGGCGAGCACCCCCGCCACCTCCGCGCGCAGCACCTTCAAGTCCTCTGGAAGCGACTCGGGAGCGAAGCCCGCGTCCATCTCCCGCGCCACGCCCTCCAGCTTGAGCCGCCACGCGGCGAGCGCCTCGCCATGGCCCTCCACGGGCCGCTCCGCCAGCAGCGCCTGCCCCGCGGAGGCGATGCGCCGCGCCCGCGCCAGGGGACCCGCGCTGGCCTCCAGCGCCGCCGCCGACAGGGCCGGGTTCTCCGTCCCGGCGAGCACGTCCCGCAGCACGTCCCGCGCGAGCGCCTGGGCCTCCTTCGTCGGCACGGCATACACGAGCGGCCACAGGTCCGCGGTCCCCGGCGTGCGCCGGCCCGCGAGCGCCGCGGCGGCGGCGATGAGCTTCTGCACCTTCACCGCGCGGCGGTCGGACAGGGCCACGCCCGCGGCGCGCAGCGTGCGCAGCGCATGGGCCAGGTGGGGGCGCACCCCGGAGAGGTCCGCCTCACGCGCGGCCTGGGCGACGACGTCCAGGGACTCCAGCGAGGTGACGTGCGCGTCCGCGTCCCCCCACAGCGAAGCGCCGCCCGCGAGCAGCTCCTCCAGCCGCGGGTCCGGCACGGGCTCGACGAAGATGCGCGCGAGGAACCGGTCCGCGAAGGCGGCCAGCGACTCGTCCTCCGGCAAGGCATTGGCGGCGCCCACGCAGACGCGCAGGGGGCAGCGCATGCGGGTGTGGCCGCGCCGGAAGGTGCGCTCGTTGAGCAGGCCCAGCAGCGTGTTCAGGATGGCGGTGGAGCCGAGGAACACCTCGTCGAGGAAGGCGACCTCGGCCTCGGGCAGCATGCCCTGGGTCTCCGTCTCGACGAGTCCCTCGCGCAGCTTGCGCAGGTCCACGGGGCCGAAGAGCTCGGAGGGCTCGGTGAAGCGGCCCAGGAGGTACTCGAAGTAGGAGCCGCCCAGGACGCGAGCGGTGCGCCGCACGGCCTCGCTCTTCGCGGTGCCCGGCGGACCGATGACGAGCAGGTGCTCCCCCGCCACGGCGGAGAGCGCGACGAGCTCCACCATCGCCTCGCGTTCAACCAGGCCCCGGCCCGCACTGGAGAGCGCGTCACGAACGGCGGAGGCGGCGGCGTCGAAGGTGCTGGACATGGAGCACCACCCTAACCGCCGGACTTGCCGTCTGAAAGCGCATGCAGGTCCCCTCCCCGCCCTCCCTCCGACAGGGCGGAAGTAGCTGAACTGTCCGAGGGGCGGCACTCGGAGTCCCCCACGGCGACCTCCAGGCATAGACTGCAACGCATGAGAAAGCAGTCGATGTGGGTGGCGGTGGTGGGCGTGCTGTGTGTGGGAACGGACGCGGTGGCGGCAGGCTGGAATGGCTATGCATCGCTGGGCGCCGGCATCACCCTGGACCATCTGAGCGACTTCCGCACGAGGGGCCCGGCGCTGCACGGCTACCTGGGCCTGGAGACCCCACCTGGGCTGTCGGTGGGTTTGCTGGCGGAGATCTCCGAGACGTGGGGCCAGCAGTTCCCGGACGCGATGCGGTCGGGACAGTTGGAGCGCGCGCAGCTCGACTACCGGGCGGTGGGCATCGAGGCGCGGCTGCGCTTCTTCCAGGACAAGCCCATCACCCCGTGGGTGGGCGCGCGGCTGTCGAAGAGCTGGGGGAGCACCTTCACGCCGGACGACGTGGGCACGTGGCTGCGGACGAACATCGACACCACGAGCATGGCCTTCCGGGTGGGCGTGGACGGCTGGTTCAGCGACCGCTGGGGCGTGTCCGTCTCCACGGGCTTCCAGTTCTGCGACGTGAAGCTGACGTCCAGCGCGCTCAACCAATGCGCCAAGCTCATGCAGTCGGTGATTGCCGGGCCGGTGTTGCGCATCTGAAGCCAGCGCCGCGCGCGCCCGTTAGAGTGGGCCCGTCATGAGCGCTTCGACGACAGCTTCCTCCGCCGTGGGTCCTCGTTGGCTGTACCTGCACGGCTTCGCCTCGGGTCCGGATTCGAAGAAGGGTGTGGCCGTGGCCCGGCACTACGCGGACCAGGGCATCCCGGTGGAGCGGCTGAACCTCCGCGTCCCCTCCCTGGAGCAGCTCCGCCTGAGCGCCATGCTGGACACGGTGCTGGCCGCCATGGGCGGGCCCGAGGAGCGCGTGGTGCTCATCGGCTCCAGCCTGGGAGGTCTCACGGCGGCCCGGGTGGCGGAGCAGGACGCCCGCGTGTGTGCGCTGGTGCTGCTGGCGCCCGCCTTCCGCTTCGTCCCGCAGCTGCGCCGGAGGATGGGGGACGCGGCGTGGCGGCATTGGCAGACGTCTGGCTGGATTGAGACGGACGACTTCGTCACGCAGCAGAAGGCGCGCATCCATTCGGGCTTCATCGCGGACGCGGAGGCCGTGGATGCCCGCACGGAGGGCTGGCCCGACGTGCGCGTGCCGACGCTCATCATCCACGGCCGCCAGGATGACACCTGTGACGTCCGCAACTCGCGCCAGTGGGCGGAGGGCAAGCGCCACGTCCGGCTGGTGGAGGTGGAGGACGGCCACGAGCTCACCGCGTCACTGCCGCGGATTCTGGAGGAGACGGAGGTGTTCCTCCAGCCGTGGGGCGCCCGGGGGCCGCGCGCTCACAGTTCGAGGCCGTAGGCGGTGGCCACCTGCTTCATGAAGCGGAGCATGAAGGGCGGGGTGTCGTTGCCCAACGTCAGGCGCGTGCGTCGGCCGTTCACGGTGAACTCGAGCGTCGTCTCCTGCCCGTCATGTGCGGGGGGAGGCGGTGCGCTTCGGCCCTCCTTGAGTTCGCTCAGTCGGCTCGCCGCGATGAGCAGCGTCGTGAGCCGATGGGCGTCGTCCGCGTTCACCTCGGAGAGGAGCGGGCCGTTGCGCTTGAAGCGGCCATCCGCGAAGACCTCGAGCCAGAAGCTCCGCGTGTTGGGCATGCCGGGCGTCTTCTGAAGCCTGAGCACGAGCGCGTCCTTGGAGAACCGCTGCTGGCGCCGCTCCGGATGCTCCAACTGCGAGAAACCTTCGCTCAGCCGCGGCGCGAGCAGCGGCGAGTATTGGAGGAAATCGCTGAACGTGCCTTCGACCACGTCGGCGCACGCCCCCCGCTGCCAGCCGCCGAGGCCCTCGATGCGGTAGAAGACCTCATCGACGTACCACTGTCCCTCGGGGTTCCAGATGACGACGAGGCGCCTGGCCTGTGACGTCGGCTCGACGCGTGTGGAGAAGTACTGCCGGTCGTCTTTGGGGGTGCGGAGCAGCCCCTCGAGGTCTCTGGGCAGCAGCTTCTGGAGCGTGCTCCCGCGAATGGACTGCGCCTTGAAGTATGCGCCCAGCGTCGTCGCGGGCTTCTGCTCGCCGAAGTACGGGAGGAAGCCGAGCTCGGCGGACAGTGGCTCGAAGCCCTCGGGCGGGATGAGCTCGCACCGTTCGACGAAGGGCCGGTAGTCCTCGCGCCCCATGCCGTAGCGCTTCCCGTCCGAGCCGACGTGGACGTCGTTCCCCGCGTTGGGGTCGCCGCGGTTGACCTGATGGTAGAGCTCGAAGCGCCAGGTGTGAGCCGATGTCATGGGAGCACCTTTCTTGGGAGTCACGGGCCGAGTGTCTCCGGGCGCCGCGCCGAGGAGGGGACACGCCAGGAGGATGACGACGGCGAGACGGTGAAGTCGCGACATGACTCGCAGTGAACCATGTCGGGAAATCATGGGGATAGGGCTTATTGAAGCGGGAGCCGCGCACCTCCGGCGTTGAGGGGTGTCGCCCGGTTGAACGCCCACGGCTCAGGAACGGTACCGCTCCGCCTCATGGAAGAACTGGGCGAGCGAGTAGTCCAGCAGCGACTGGCGGGACTGCAGGTACCGGCGGGCGCGCAGGAATGGCAGCCAGACGCGCCTTCCGACACGCACCTGCGACTCCTCCAGCTTCCGTCGCGGAACCCACGCTCCGCCCAGCCGTCGAACGAGCATGCCGCCCAGGTACGCCCCCAGGGCTGGAGCGGTGTGCTCGTCGATGAGGTCCCGCGTGTACCGCTCGGGGAAGTTCTCCCTCCAGAAGTAGAAGTCCAGGTCCGTGAGCGACGCTGGCGTCTCGTTCATGATGGAGGGCACCTGGGCGTGCAGCGCCGCCACGAGTTGCTCGGACAGATCGCCGTAGTCACGACGGATGCGTTCGACATTCTCGACGTCCGGAGGAAGGGCGGCCGGGAGCCACTCCTCCGGCGCTGGCGGTCGGAAGGCGTTGAGCTCGGCGATTCTCGCCTGCCGTTCGCTGATGGCGAACGTGTCCGGCAGCCGTGAGAGGAGCGGCGCCAGGTCCGGGTGGAAACGAGGCTCCACCGGAGCGAGCGCGGCGCTGCGCTCCCTCAGCGTGCGCAGCACCGTGTCGAAGTCGAGGTCTGGCCGCAGGTGGACCTGGGCGCGGGCCTGGGCCACCCGCGCTTCGTCGCTCGCGAAGTCCGCGGCGGTGGGCCACAGCACCAGGAGGACGGAGCCGTTGGGAAGTTCCTCCACGAGGTGCGCTGGAGTTGAGAGCATCCGCTCGCGGCCTACGGCCTCGACCAGCTTTGGACCGAAGACGTTGAGCCAGCACACCTCGTAGACCTTGTCGAAGCCATCCCTCCGGGATACCTCGGCTTCGCGGCCGAAATGGGGGAAGCCCGCCAACTCGCGGTCAGCCATGCTATGTGCTGCGGCATGGGAAACCGGATAGTGAGTCGCCCAGACCCGGACCATCTCGACGAGCCCTGGACAGTCTCTTCCGTTCGAAAAGTGAGTGAGCGGTTGTACGTCGAGCCAGATGTTGAGCTCCGAAGGATGGGGCGGCAGCCAGAGTTCCAGCGTCAACTCCACAGCAGGCAACGCTGCGCGGTAGAGTGCGACAGACGCACTGTCATCGTCGCGGCGCTCCTTCAGCGCCTGCCAGAAGGCAGACCGCGCATACTTTCGTTTCCGTGTTCCCTTGACGATATCGGGAGCCCAGTCTCCTGCGCACTGTTCGAGTGCATTGAGAAACGGGACGAGCTCAGCCTCCAATTCGGTTTGATCGCTGAACGTGCCATCAAGGGTGAGCAGAAGGTGATCGACTTCGCTCGTGCAGGGAGCCTTCGGGGCGCTCATTGGACCAGCACCTCCACCGTTGGCGCCTTCCTCTGCGTGCGTCTCAATGCGGTCTCCCAGACTTCCAGGTTCCTGGGCTTGAGCGTCCCTTCATAAACGAGGCGAACCCTCTGGACTCGTGCCCGCTGCCGCATCCCTTTTCGGAGGATGTTTAATTCACCACCGTAATACCGCAGTGCGCTGCTCGCGTCCGTAGTCATTTGTGCCGACAGAGAGTCCTTGTCCAACGCCGTGAGGTCCCGACTCTTGAAACTGAACGTCTCCACGCGGGGCGTCGGGCCAGCATCGGTCCCTGCCTCGATGACGAGCACGTCCGCGAAGCGCAGGTCCGCCTTCGCCACGCCCACATGCGTCTCGATGCGGGGTCGGTCGAAGTCCCGGAGCCACCGCCGCTGCGCCCGTGGGAGCGCCGCGTCCACCTCCAGAATGGCGACCATCTTCTTCTCGAAGGCCAGCCCCCGGGCGTACTTGGCGCGCACAAGCTGATATCCGGCCCACTTCAGCGGCCCCTGCTCCGCAACCCCCTGCTTGAGTTCAGCCGCCCGCGTCTCCAGGTAGGCCACGTAGTCGGCCCAGAGAGGCTCGGCCTTGAGCTCGACGGGAGCCGCCTTCCGCAGGGCCTGGCGGTGCCGCGCCAGCTCCGCCACGTCCATCGACAGGCGCGCTCCCGGGAACTCCGCCTCCCACTGCTTGAACTTCGCCTCCGCCACCTCCGCGGGGAGTCCGGCTGACTCGGGTGGCACGGAGGGCCTGCTGCCACTGCTTCTCCCTGCGCCCCCGCCGGTGGATGCGGCGCTCGGAGGTTCGCGATACCGCACCGCCAATGTGGCCTGCGCTTGAGCCACGTTGCCGCGCGCCTCGTGCAGCGCCAGTGCACCGGCCTCACCCCACTCCGCCACCAGAATGGCCGCGTCCCGGCGCTGCTGGAGGTGCCGGGCCAACTCCCCCACGGCGCTCTCCCCAAGTCGCGCCTCCAGCCGCTCCAGCACGGCCTTCAGCGCTTCCACGCGGGGCACCACCGCCTGGAGCCGCGCACCCTCCTGCCTGGAGAGGCCGACTTCACGGAAGGCGCGTGCGCCCTTCCCTCCCGCGTACAGGCCCACCATGAGGGTCGCGGGCGCCAACTGCCGCGTGGCCTCCTCGTACTCACCCCTGGCGAGGGAGGCTCCGCCCTGCGCCGTCCCCGCCGCCAGGAGGTAGAAGCCCAGCGGCACGCCGAAGGTGAGGGAGTCAAAGGACGCCAGGGCCACGTTGCCCGGCGCGAAGGCCCCCAGGTACTGCGCCTTCTCTACGTCCTGATACGCGGCCCGGTAGGGAGGAGGAAGCCGCGGGGGCAGCGCGGACGCGTCCACGCTCCGGCTCCCGCCGATGAGGGGTATGGAGGTTGCGACGTCGTCCGCGGCCCGTCCCAGCCCGCGCGCGATGTCGCCCGCGCGGAAGTCCCGCTCCGGGAAGTCAGCGAGGGCCATGCCCCGTTGCTTCAGCTCCTCGCTCACCACCTCCATGGCCCCCAGCGCGCGCGTCAGCAGCTTGTCCTTGGCCAGCAGGCGCAGCAGTTGTCGCACCTCGTCGTCGTGGGTGGTGTGGAGGACGAAGAGGGCGAGGACTTCCGCCTTGGCCAGGCCGTGCCTCTCCACGGCGGTGGAGAGGAAGGCCGCGCGCTTCTGCAGCAGGACGAGGGCCGCTTCGGCCTCCATGGGGCCCAGGGCGCCCAGCCGGACGGCATTCCAGTCCGAAAGGCCCTCCACCAGCCGGGGCATGTCCGCCCGGCGCTGCAAGGCCAGGAAGGCCGCTGGCGTGGGGCATTCGAGGAAGGGCGCCAGCACCTCCTCCCCCGAGTCCAGGTGCGGCCAGCCGGAAGGCACCTCCCCGCACGCGCCCACCACGCGCAGGGGCGTCGTCTCGCCTCCGCCGGGGATCGAGGGGGACGACATGACTCGGCGGCGGTGCAGGAGCGGCCCGGCGTCGGCCACCTCGTCGTCGGAGAAGTCCTCGGGCCCGTCGTCCTCGGGGAGACTCACGACGGCACCGCGCCCAGGGGCCGCCATGGGCGTCGGGCCCGCTCCGGCAGCCAGGGTGCCTCCAGGGCCGGCCCGAGAAGGCAGCGAGGCACAGCCCGACATGAGAAGCGACAGGGCCAGCACCAGGCAGGCGCCACCGCGAAGCAGACGCTCAGCGCGCATTATCCAGCCCCAGTCCCACGGCCGCGAAGGCCCCTCCTGGGAGGGGAACAGCAGCAACAGGGCGACGGCCCAGTGCCAACGGGTGAACATCAACGCCTCCTGTGAAAGGCCACGGTATAGCCAAGAGGACAGAGTTTTCCCGTTCGGTCCGACAAGGTGCTGGACCGAAGGACGCATTGCACCGAATGACTGCGGATGTGCGGCTCAACATGGCAGAGGTCCCCTGGTTGAACGCCCGCCAACCAAAGCGCAATGAGCAGCGGAGAGCTCGTCAGGAGCGACACGCCGTCGTCGGTGAAACCCCGGCGCACCTCGTGGTTTCCCACCCCGCGTTCCCCGCGTTCACGAGGAGCGACATCGCTCAGCAACGCCTCCACTCCGACACCGAGTTTCAAGCCACGCTCCCTGCGTTCACGAGAAGCGACCGGCCACCTGGCCAAGCACCGTCTTCGCGCTAATGTTTCAACCCACGCTCCTCGCGTTCACGGGGAGCGACCTCCAGCGTCAGCGTCTTGCCGCTCGCGTCGGTGTTTCAACCCACGCTCCCCGCGTTCACGAGGAGCGACTTGAGCGCCTCCGCCAACTCGCGCCCGAACTCAAGGTTTCAACCCACGCTCCCCGCGTTCACGAGGAGCGACCATATTCGCCGGCCAATCTCTGGCGGTGGGCCGCGTTTCAACCCACGCTCCCCGCGTTCACGAGGAGCGACGCCGCGTCGCGTGCCAGGAGCGCGTCCACCAGCGCGTTTCAACCCACGCTCCCCGCGTTCACGAGGAGCGACACCCTGGACCGGCAGTCAACGGAGAGCGGCCAGGTTTCAACCCACGCTCCCCGCGTTCACGAGGAGCGACGTCAGTCAGGGACATTGACGATTCGCTCCATGGTGTTTCAACCCACGCTCCCCGCGTTCACGAGGAGCGACCACGTCAGCGAAAAACTCCGGCCTCCAGTGCAGTTTCAACCCACGCTCCCCGCGTTCACGAGGAGCGACTGGGACTTGGCGCAGGAGATGGGCGGCGCCACGGTTTCAACCCACGCTCCCCGCGTTCACGAGGAGCGACTGCAGGTGTAGAGGCTCGGTGCGAACGCCTTCGGGTTTCAACCCACGCTCCCCGCGTTCACGAGGAGCGACAGGCGCTGGAGGGCAAATGACACGCGCATACAGGTTTCAACCCACGCGCCCCGCGTTCACGAGGAGAGACCGCACACCGTGTCGTCGTCCGTCCAGCGGAGACGGTTTCAACCTACGCTCCCCGCGTTCACGAGGAGCGACTGGCCCGAACAAGTACCTCCTGGACCTGGTGTGGTTTCAACCCACGCTCCCCGCGTTCACGAGGAGCGACTCCGGCTGGAGTACACGCAGGGGCCGTCGAGTTGGCTGTTTCAACCCACGCTCCCCGCGTTCACGAGGAGCGACGCTGGAGGTTGAGAGCTACCGCGCGTGGATGAAGTTTCAACCCACGCTCCCCGCGTTCACGAGGAGCGACCGCGTGGGGCTGACCGGTGAGTAGCCCCACCGAGTTTCAACCCACGCTCCCCGCGTTCACGGGGAGCGACGTCCTCTGCGGCCGCGTGGGGCGCTACCCGTCGATGTTTCAACCCACGCTCCCCGCGTTCACGGGGAGCGACGACTACTCCTGTTGGTTAGCACTGCATCGCCCGTTTCAACCCACGCTCCCCGCGTTCACGGGGAGCGACCTGGTGTGGCTGGGCACATCCATCAGCGACCAGAAGTTTCAACCCACGCTCCCCGCGTTCACGGGGAGCGACCACGTCCCCGCCCGCGTGGGCGTGCCTCCGACGAAGTTTCAACCCACGCTCCCCGCGTTCACGGGGAGCGACCGCCCGCGCCGGCCCAGGAGCCCGCCTCCACCGCGTTTCAACCCACGCTCCCCGCGTTCACGGGGAGCGACGACCTCTTCGTCAATCTTCGGCTGGCCGCCCTCGGTGTTTCAACCCACGCTCCCCGCGTTCACGGGGAGCGACTGAGGCCGCCCGTGGGCGCGGGCAGGTGCGCCGTCTGTTTCAACCCACGCTCCCCGCGTTCACGGGGAGCGACCCTCACCCCCTCCGCGCTCCAGCCTGACACTCTGTTTCAACCCACGCTCCCCGCGTTCACGGGGAGCGACCCGGGACGTGGGCAAGGGCCTCGTGGCCCTGGTGTTTCAACCCACGCTCCCCGCGTTCACGGGGAGCGACGTTGAGCGCAACGGCCTGTTCGTGGGCCTATGGGTTTCAACCCACGCTCCCCGCGTTCACGGGGAGCGACCTGCTCGCCCGGAGTCCGGTCCGCAATGGCCGTCCAGTTTCAACCCACGCTCCCCGCGTTCACGGGGAGCGACCAGTTGACATGCGCTCGGCTTGACGCGCCCTCAAAGTTTCAACCCACGCTCCCCGCGTTCACGGGGAGCGACCGGTCGCCTTGGACCGTGCCAGGGATGGCACTCCAGTTTCAACCCACGCTCCCCGCGTTCACGGGGAGCGACGTGGCTGCTCCAATCATGCACTGGCGTCTCGCGGTTTCAACCCACGCTCCCCGCGTTCACGGGGAGCGACTACTGCCTGCCGAGCCCGACCGGCCGCCTGAGCCGAAGTTTCAACCCACGCTCCCCGCGTTCACGGGGAGCGACCAGGTGGTGGACGTGGACGCTAGCGAGCCGGAGTTGTTTCAACCCACGCTCCCCGCGTTCACGGGGAGCGACGATGCGCTCGAATGGGGCGTTGAGGTTGGAGCGGTTTCAACCCACGCTCCCCGCGTTCACGGGGAGCGACGCGGCGCGGTGCAGTCCCTCCTCGCGTCGGACACGTTTCAACCCACGCTCCCCGCGTTCACGGGGAGCGACGCGCGCTCCTGGGCCAGTTGGCGCTTGAGGAGGTTTCAACCCACGCTCCCCGCGTTCACGGGGAGCGACGGGCGATGCAGTCCAACCCTTTGGAGACGCCATGGTTTCAACCCACGCTCCCCGCGTTCACGGGGAGCGACTACTTCGCCGCCGCAGCGCTGACGGGACTGCTGGCGTTTCAACCCACGCTCCCCGCGTTCACGGGGAGCGACCTGACGCGCTGGAGGCCCTGTTGCCGAATCTTCCGGTTTCAACCCACGCTCCCCGCGTTCACGGGGAGCGACAGGGCGGCCCGTGGGACACGGACCCCGCCGAGATGTGGTTTCAACCCACGCTCCCCGCGTTCACGGGGAGCGACCATGCTGCACCTGCACCGGCGTCACGAGCAGGTGTTTCAACCCACGCTCCCCGCGTTCACGGGGAGCGACACCAGCGCGCCAGAGAACCCCGACATCCAAGTCCAGTTTCAACCCACGCTCCCCGCGTTCACGGGGAGCGACCGCCAACTGATTGGCGACGCGCCGGTATTCGGCAGGTTTCAACCCACGCTCCCCGCGTTCACGGGGAGCGACGTGGACCTCGGCGGACGTCCCCAGCACCTTGTGGTTTCAACCCACGCTCCCCGCGTTCACGGGGAGCGACGACTTCGCCAGCGCCGTTGACCTGCGCGTGCCAGTTTCAACCCACGCTCCCCGCGTTCACGGGGAGCGACGGCGAGATTGAACACGTCCCCTACGTCATCCGGTTTCAACCCACGCTCCCCGCGTTCACGGGGAGCGACCCCTTCTTCCTTTCGGACGCGCGCGCGAAGCGGTTTCAACCCACGCTCCCCGCGTTCACGGGGAGCGACCGGGGACGATGATTTTGATGAACTCCTTGTCCACGTTTCAACCCACGCTCCCCGCGTTCACGGGGAGCGACTCGGCCGCGTAGGCGTAGAGGTCGTCCGCGCTCTTGTTTCAACCCACGCTCCCCGCGTTCACGGGGAGCGACACCCATCCGGACATGGTGCGCCAAGAATGACGACATGACGTTTCAACCCACGCTCCCCGCGTTCACGGGGAGCGACCGTACACCTCCCGCTCCACGGGGCACGCCTTCAGGTTTCAACCCACGCTCCCCGCGTTCACGGGGAGCGACGACCGACGGGCGGGACAACTCCAGGACGGCGAAGCCACAGGTTTCAACCCACGCTCCCCGCGTTCACGGGGAGCGACTTCGCGAGCAGGAAGGCCCGCTGCGTCACGGACGGGTTTCAACCCACGCTCCCCGCGTTCACGGGGAGCGACCACCACCTTCAGCGGTGCGCCAGTCCTCGCCATCAGTTTCAACCCACGCTCCCCGCGTTCACGGGGAGCGACTACGGCCAGCGCATGGGCGCCAACGACTACGACGGTTTCAACCCACGCTCCCCGCGTTCACGGGGAGCGACATTCACTCGGGATGCAGGTGTCAGCGCACGCCAGGTTTCAACCCACGCTCCCCGCGTTCACGGGGAGCGACGCTTCGTCGGGCCCTGCGCTAGTTACGGAGGGCGAGTTTCAACCCACGCTCCCCGCGTTCACGGGGAGCGACTTCTCGTCGCCTTGTCGATGTCAGCCTCAGATCTGTTTCAACCCACGCTCCCCGCGTTCACGGGGAGCGACGACGCCGCGTTGGAGGAGGCGGCGAAGGTGGTCCAGTTTCAACCCACGCTCCCCGCGTTCACGGGGAGCGACTTGGCCCCTCTGCCTTGTCGCGGTGCGCCGCCTTGTTTCAACCCACGCTCCCCGCGTTCACGGGGAGCGACCGAACGGCAAGAGCGCCACGTTCCCGGCGAGCTGGTTTCAACCCACGCTCCCCGCGTTCACGGGGAGCGACCATCACGCTTGTGCATGGCGACGGCCCGCCCGGGTTTCAACCCACGCTCCCCGCGTTCACGGGGAGCGACCTCAGCGCGTTCACCAACCTGGGCTCAATCCAGCAGTTTCAACCCACGCTCCCCGCGTTCACGGGGAGCGACGCCGCAGCTCCAACATAGCGTTCTGACTACGGAATCCGGCCGGATTTCGCGAACCGGCCCTCGCCGCCACGAAAGCGCCCCGTCGTTCCTGCCGCCCACGCCCCCAACCCACTGATTCTATTCGGGATTTCAAAGAGCGCGAACCCTCGACGGAGCGCACACCGGGAGCGGTTCGCGGGGGCCTACAGGACCAGGGGTCCCTCGACGTCCAGGGGTGCCCTGGCGCCGTGATGCTCCGTCTTCCGGGCATCATCTTCCGACAGGAAGTAGAAGCGCAGGCTGTCACATTCCGAGTCAAGTATGCCAAGCAAGCGGGCGCGCAGGACGACCCAGTCCTTCGGCTCCAGGACACACTCGAAGACAGAGTATTGCACTCGTACGCCATGGTCTCTGCAAGCCCGCGCAAGCTTGCGCAGGCGCCGGGGCCCCTGGGGGTCCGACACCCGCACGTCGTAACAAATCAACACAGTTAATCTACGCATCAGCGCATCGCGAAGGGAGGGTAGCCGTCCAGCTCCCCTCGGAGGTGACGCGCCAGCAGCAGCGCTTGCAGGTGAGGCGCCATGCCCCAGGTCGTCTCCTGCCCCAGGAACGCGTGCCGCACCCCCACCTGCTTCGCCTCCTGGTACGCCACGAGGAACGTCTTGCGCGCATCGTCCTTCAGCAACACGGCCCCCGCCGACTCCGTGCGGAAGTCCCCGGGCTTCAGTTGGCCCCGGTTCACCAACGAGAAGACGAGCCGGTCCACCACCGGCGCACGGAACTCCTCCATCAAATCCAGCGCCAACGACAAGCGCCCCGGTCGGTCCTCGTGCAAGAACCCCACGGCGGGGTCGAGCCCCACGCCCGCGAGCGCCCCCGCGCAGTCCTGCGCCAGCAGCGCATAGCCAAACGAGAGCATCGCGTTCAGCGGATTCCTCGGGGGCCGCCGGTTGCGGCCATCGAACTCGAAACCACTGGCGCTCTTCTTCAGCAGCGACGGAAAGGCCTCGAAGTAGTCGCGCGCCGCGATGCCTTCCAGCCCCCGCACCTGGTCCAAGTCCTCCACGCGGCACAGCGCGCGCAGGTGCGCCGACAGCCGCCGCGCCGTTTCCGACAGGGCCACCTGCCGCTCAGGTGCCGCGTCACGCCGGGCGTGCAATACGAACTGCCGCGCGTTCCCGAGCTTCCCCACCACCAAGGCCCGGGAGATGGCCACCGAGCGAGCGACATCATCCGCCGCCCGGTACTGCTGCCGCCGCAACAGGACGTTGCCGCCCGGCACGCCCTCCACCCGCGCCAGGAAGCGCCCCGTCATCCCGAAGAAGGAGACGTGGATGCCCGCCTCCAGGCAGCTCTCCATCAACTCCGGCGTCAGCCACGCGCGCGTCAGGCACACCACCGAGCGCAGGTGCCGCAAGGGGACCTCCGCCTTCTTCTGCTCCTGCACCGTCACCACCACGCACTCGCCTTCCTTGTTCAGGCGAGTCCCCTCGGCGGTGATGAACAGCGTGTTCAGCGCGGTCGTCATGCGTTCCTCCGTTCAGCCGTCCTCGTCCATCCACCGCGCCAGGAAGTCCTGAACGCTCCGCTGCCCCGCCGTCACCTGCGGGAGACACAGCGGCTCCAGCGAGCACCCGTCACACCTTGGCGCGCGCGCCACGACAGGGACCTCCTGCCGGCGCAGCACCTCGTGCATGCGCGTGATGGCGTCCTCGGTCCGCTGACGCAGCCGCGCGTCGAAGGGCACCGCCTCACGCTTGTGCTCCGTCCCGTAGAAGAGCGCCCCTTCCGGGATGTCCACGCCGTGCATCTCCTCCAGGCACAGCGCCTGCGCGCAGAGTTGCACGCGGTCCGCCTCACCCGCCTTGCGCCGGCCGCGCTTCACCTCCACCGGATAGGGCCGCCAGCCCGCCCCCTTCGCGTCCCGCTGGTACTCGACCAGGTCCGCGCGCCCGGACACGCGCAGCCGCTGCGAGCCCAGCAACACGGCCCGCTCCACCCGCCGCCCCACCCGCGCGTCATGCCCCGGCAGGTCCACGCGCTCGTGCAGCAACCTGCCGGAGGCGGTGTTGACGTCCTCGCGCCATTGCCGCTCGACGTGGATGAGCGCCGCCTGCCGCTCGCAGTACAGCAGGTGCTGGAGCGCCGACAGCGCCACCCACGTCTCGCGGTCCGCGCTCATCCCGCCAGCTCCAGCACCTCGATGCCCTGGGGCAGCCCGGCCTTGTCCACGCGGACCTCGTAGTCAGAGAAGCTCCGAGCCGGCTTCTCCGGCTGGGTGCGCGCCGCCTGGACGCGGTCGAACAGCGCGTGCGCAGGGGCGTTGCCCAGCTCCGAGCCATGCTTGAAGACCACCACCTTGCGCATGGACATCAGCCCCCGCGCGGCGCTGCGGTCCAGCTCGAACATGTGCGTGAAGGACTGGAAGAGCAGCTCCAGGTCCGCCGTGCCGAACCCCGTCTGCTTCGCCAGGTGCGGCGAGACGAAGCCGTGCGCCCGGTAGAGCCCGTAGGGCACGGTGTTCTTCCGGCCCATGGTGCGGTTGTCACCGCCCTGCTTCTCGGCCTCGCCCTCCGTCGCCACGGCCATGCGGGTGATGGAGTGCTCCTGCGACACGATGGGATCCACCGAGCGCGCGAAGGTGAGCTGCACCGGCCCACGCACCTGCCCCGCGTTGGCCCCCGTGGACATGACTGCGCCAAAGGTGCGGACGTCGAAGAACGTCTTGCACATCCACGCGCGGCCCTTGTCCACCTCGGAGCCCTGGGCGAACCCCTTGTCGTTGCGCTTCTTCCCGTCCTCGGCGCGGGCGGGCTTCTCGCTCAGGTCGATGCCCAGGCTCTTGTACGCGTCCGCGATGCGGTTGTTCAGGATGGCCTTCTCCTTCACGAAGATGTCCAGCCCCGGCTTGCCCTCCTGCGTGAGCAGGATGAAGTTGCGCACCTTGCGCTTGAGGCTCACGTCCGTCACCAGCCCGTGGCCCGTCTCCGCGTCGATGCGGGGCAGGTTGCCCGCGTCAGGGTCTCCATTGGGGTTTCCATCCAGCACGTCGAAGAACAGGACGAAGTCGTGGCGCTGCTTGAGGTCGGTCATGGCGCTTTCTCTGGGAATGGGGTGAAGACGGGGGAACGTCAGGAGATGGACGCGTCGGGCTCGCCAGGAGCCGGCGCCTCGCGCTTCGTGAAGAACGCCTCGCGCTGGTGGTAGTAGCCGACGGCGAAGAGGCCCTGCGCTTCCAGGTCAAGCACCGGCGGGAACGGCCGCTCCGAAGGAAG
This sequence comes from Myxococcus sp. AM010, assembly GCF_013372585.1. NCBI lineage: Bacteria > Pseudomonadati > Myxococcota > Myxococcia > Myxococcales > Myxococcaceae > Myxococcus > Myxococcus sp. AM010. The sequence continues at coordinate 6,059 of NZ_JABXEO010000042.1, read as the reverse complement.
CAGTGACATCACCTCTCCCTTCGTCCGCTCCAGCCACCTGCCGTTCTCCGCCGCCTTGGAGGCGTGGTGGACGGAGAGCTGAAGCAACCGGGGGAAGACGGTGACGGGGTTGCGAGACGCGGCGCCGAAGTAGCGGTCGCGGATGGTGGCGTTGAGGTCCTTCAGCGCCGCGCCCTGCAGCCGCTCCAGCACGGCGAAGAGGCGGCCGAGCACATAGGGCTGCGAGGCGTTGTTCTTGTCCAATGACACGGAGACCTCCAGGGGAGTGGTTCCACTTCGAGGGAGTCGCAGCAGGGTGGCTTTGATGAGCGCGACGCGGAGCCGCAGTTGTTCGCGCTCGAACCTCTCGTCGGAGGGCGGCAGCCGCAGCCGGTCCAGCGCGGACGACAGGAGTTGACGCGGAAAGGGTTGTCCTCGCAGCGCCGCGCCCAGCATCCGCGTGGCGACGTCCGGCGACAGGCCACGCCCCGAGGGCGCCTCCACGGCCTTGAGCAGGCGATAGACGGGGATCGGCTTCGCGGGTGCCTGCCCGATGCGGAGGTCATCGAAGTAGCGCCGGATGTTCCGCTTCACCTCGCCCACGCTGGACACGAACCAGTCGCGCACGGCTACGCGGCCCGCGTTGCTCGCCAGCGTGACGGCATAGAAGGCGTGGTCATCCAGTTCGCCTGGCTCCAGGCCGTGCAACGGCGACTCCGCGAAGCGCTGGAGGTCCTCCTCCGTCGGGTCCATCCACGACAGCAGCAGGCTCTCTTCAGACGCGGACGCGCGCGTCCAGAACACGAGCACCGAGCCGTCCCCCAATTGAATGCCCTGCCGGAAGCGGCGCTGCTCCGTCCCACGGAGCATGTCGTTGAGCGCCAGCACGTAGCCCAGCGCCGCCTCCTGGGAGACGGGGGCGTTGTCCCCCTGCTCCAGCCCGTGCGACGAGAATGCGGGCGCGTTGAAGGACACCAGTGAAGCGCCCGCCGGCTGAGCCTCCGGGACGTTCTTCAGCTTGGGATGGGTGGCGGCCACCACCCCCTCCAGCCCTGTCACCAGGCACCGCGCCGTCCGCCCCAGCGCGCGCTTCTCTCCGGAGCGCCGCTCCCAGCAGGTACGAATGGCCGGGTTCTGATGCACGGGCACGGTGGCCTCACCGACGACGAAGGCGAGCAACTCGGAGCCCGTCCATTCCTCCGCGTCGCGAGCCGCCAGCACCTTGCTCCGCTCGGCCTCGTTCGAAAGGAAGGCCTCCACGGCCCGGGCCTCCGGGTCCTTCGTCTCTGCGGCGACCTCCCGCACCGGCTTCAGGAAGGCCTCCAGCCGGGCCACGCGCTTCTCCACGCCTCCAGCCTTTGTCTTGGGCGTGCCCTTCTCGTAGGCGAGGACGTACTTCGGGTTGTCCGCGAAGAAGCCCGCCGCGATGTTTGCTGCCCGCTGCGGCAGCCGGGGAATCGAGAGGGGCTTTCCCCGCCCGTCCTCTCCCGCGGTGCTCTCCAGCGTGACGAACTTCCCCGCCGCGCTGATGCGGATGAAGAAGTCCACGGGCTTGACCTCGTACAGCAGGTCGTCGGTGAGCCCGCGCTCACGGGCGAAGTCGTTCAGTGCCGTCAGCATCATGGGACACCTCCGCCGAGCACCTGCGCCCGAGGCGGCACGCGCAACACCCCATCCTCCAGGAACGCCTGGAAGAACTCGGGGCGCACGGGCTCACCGGGCACGTCGAAGACGAAGTCGTAGAACATGAGCCCCAGGGGCCGCCGCCCGTTGCCCGCTTCGTGCGGCAGCAGGCCGTCCTCGGCGGGCTCCACCCGGGCCGCGAACTCGCGGCAGCCCAGGTAGGGCGCATGGAAGAACTGGCCCCGCTCCAGGCGCCGCTCGAACATGTCCTCGAACTTGCGCGCGTTGTCCTCGGGCCCCGCCTTCCCGGGCACCAGGGTGAAGGACGCGGTGATGACGTAGTCCACGTCCCGCAGCGCCACCGTGTTGCGCTGGGCCCGGTCCTCGTCCGCTGCGTAGTCGAACCTGCCCACCGTGGCGCGGCTGTTGACCTCGTTGCGGCGGAAGCTGGTCCACTTCACCGGCGCGAGCACGGCAATCTCATGGATGTGCCAGCGGATGGCCGGCTTCCACAAGATGGCCTCCAGCACGCCGCGCGCCGCCGAAGGCGTCATCACCTCGTAGCTGACGCGCTCCGCCTTCATCTCGGGCCGCGTGAAGCACGCCACGGGCCCCTGGGCCCTCACGCGAAACCGCCTGCCTGCCGTCGCTGTCATCCACACCTCCTGATGCGTGTCTCAGCCGGGAATGAGGAAGGACGGGTCGAGGATGCCGACCCGGTCCAGGAGAAGGCCGAAGCGCTTGTGGTACGCGGACGCGTGCTCCGGCCCCAGGTACACCACCGTCTCCGCCGCGAGCCGGGCCCACTCCCGCGCCAGCCAGGCCTCCCGGACCTTGCGGGGGACCGTCACCGTGAAGCGTTGCAGCGCGCGCAGCCGATCCCGTGAGGGGCCTCTCTGGCGCAACTCCTCCAGGAGCGCCTCACAGCCCGCGAAGGGCACCACCACCGACGCGCTCCAGTCGTCCTCGACGAGCTTGAAGGCCTTGGACACCGCTTCGAAGTGGAGCTTCTTGCGCAGGTCCTGGATGCCCTTCTCGTCCAGCTTGCGGGTGGCATAGAGCCGCCCGAAGTAGCGCTGGAAGCTCTCGGACGCGAACAGGTCCAGGTCGGGTGCCTGCTCCAGCAGACCGCGAGTCACGTCCTGAGCGGCGCGCGGAACGCCTCGGGGAGGCTGGGTCTCGGGTTCGTAGACGCGCAGCTCGCCGAGCCCGTCCAGCATCCCCTCCCGGTTGCACCGGCCCGCGGCCTGGGCCAGCGAGTCCAGTCCTCCAAGCCCACGAAAGACGACGCGGAAGTCCAGGTCCACGCCCGCCTCCACGAGCTGCGTGGCCACCAGTCGCACCGGCTCCCCTCGCCGCTTGCGGGCCTTGATACCCGCGAGCACCTCCGAGCGATGCACCGGACACATCAACGCGGACAGGTGCAGCGTGTCCTGATGCCCCAGCCGCGCGTCCACGAGCTCGCAGAGCCGCCGCGCGTCGTCCCGCAGGTGGACCACGGCGAGGACGTCCCGCTCGGCCGCCACGGCGTCGGCCAGCTCGGCGTAGGGGAGCTTGCGTCCCAGGGTGGGCCACCGCACCCGCACCCGGCGCAGCCGCTCGAAGGCGCGCACCGAGGCCGGGACGATTTCACGCGCGTCCGGCAGTCCCTCCTGGAAGTCCGGGCGGCGGCCCAGCGCGGGCTGCGTGGCGGTGCAGATGACCACGGAGCAGCCGTAGTCCTTCACCAGCGCGCCCAGGCCATCCAGGATGGGCGCCAGCAGCGACGGCGGCAGCGTCTGCGCCTCGTCGAGCACGATGACGCTCCGGGCCACCCGATGCAGCTTGCGGCACGCCGACGGGCGGCGGGCGAAGAGGCTCTCCAGGAGCTGCACCGTGGTGGTGACGATGACGGGCGCATCCCAGTTCTCACTGGCGACGCGGTTGAGCGGCGTCTCCTTCCCGGGGTCGACGGCGGAGTGGTGCTCGATGACGGCGTGCTCCAGCCCCTGGAAGGCCTGGCGGTACACGTCCGCGCTCTGCTCGATGATGGATGTATACGGAATGGCGACGATGACGCGCTGGAGCCCATGCCGCCGCGCGTGCTCGAGCGCGAAGGCCATGGACGTCAGCGTCTTGCCCCCGCCCGTGGGCACGGTGAGGCTGAAGACGCCTGGCGGCAGGGACGCGGCCTCCACCGCGGCGGAGAGCACCTCGCGCCGCACCCGGTTGACCTCCGTGTCCGGGGCCATGCGCTGCTTCTCGTCCAGGAAGTCACGGAGGCGTTCGGCGAGCTGAGACAGCGTCACCGGTACCTCGCGCTCCACGCCCCGGCTCGCATCGAAGAAGGCCTCCGTGTCCAGGAAGTCCGCGTCGCACAGGATTGAGAAGAGCATCCGCGTCCAGAGCTCCAACTGGAGCGGCGTGAGCCGCAGCAGCGCCCCCGGCTCGAAGCCGAGCGGTCCGTCCAGCAAGGCGGGCACATCACACCGAGCCCTCGCGTCCGCGAGCAACGCCTGCTTCTCCTTGCGCCCCAGGCGCGCCCTGAACGCCGCCAGGTCCGGCAGCCCCGCGTGGTGTCCGGCAATCGCCAGGGCCAGCGGGAGCAGGCGGGGGTCGCGGCGCAGCGCCCAGAGCGCCCCGGCCGTCGAGTGGTCTCGCTCCAGCGCGCCCTCTTTCTCCAGGTGCGCCTCAAAGCGATTCTCCGCGCGGATGCGATACCAGAAGTCTTGTGTGTACTTGCCCAGGTCATGCCAGCGCCCGGTGGCCAGGGCCGGCGCGCGCAAGTCCTCTCGCGGCGCCAGCCTCGCGGCCCACTGCCCCACGGCCTCCAGGTGCTCGCGCAGCAGATGTGGACGGCCATCTTCCGCCACGTGAGCCAAGGGCTCCGCGGTGATTCCGCGTGGCACGGCGGACGGCTCCTGACACCCGAGGTCCTTCGTCATGGCGCTCCCCCCACCGACCGCGCGTCCAGCGGCACGAGCGGACATGCGTGTCTGCATTCTGATTTCCGTCGGATGACCGGCACAAGGTGCCTTGTCCTTCAAACGGCCGGAGCGCGCGCTCCCCCCACGGTGGTATGCCCGGGCGCGAGGAATGCGGGCAGGCTCCCGGCCACACGGGCTTCGCCCTATGAGCGTCATCCGTGGGAGCCGCAACGAACACCCGGGCGGGTAGCCGCCGACTCGGCAAAGTCAGACATCCGCCCAGGTGTTCACTCTCGGCAGTCCGGCGGGCGGGCCTTGCACGCCAGTCGCGGCCTTTGACGCATTGCGATTAAGTTGCGCGCCATGAACCGCGAATACCACCGCTGGTACAGCGAGCGACTGCACCGCGACATGGAGTTGCTCATCTTCGGCCACTCGGGTGAGCCCGTGCTCCTGCTGCCGACGAGCAAGGGCCGCTTCTTCCAGGCCGAGGACTTCGGCCTCATCGGCGCCATCGCCGACCGCGTCCAGTCCGGCCGGTACATCGTGGTGTGCCCGGACTCCGTCGACGAGGAGTCCTGGTTCAACACCGCCATCCCCCCGCGTGAGCGCGTCGTCCGCCATCAGCAGTGGGAGGACTACCTCCTCCACGAGGTGGTGCCCCTGCTCAAGAGCCGCGGCACCGGCGGGCGCCTCACCCTGGCCGGATGCAGCTTCGGCGGCTTTCACGCGTACAACATTGGACTGCGGCACCCGCACGTCTTCCGGCGCCTGCTGTCCATGGGCGGCAAGTTCGAGACGGACGAGTTCCTCGACGGCCACCACGACTCGGACGTCTACTTCCACTCATGCACGGAGTGGCTGCCGAACCTCACGGACCCCGCGCGGCTCTCCGCCCTCCAGCGCGTGGAGCTGGTGCTGGCGGTGGGCGAGCACGACTTCTGCCGCCCCTCCAACGAGCACCTCTCCAACCTGCTGTGGAAGAAGGACATCGGCAACCACCTGGCCGTGTGGCAGGGCGGCACGCACGACTGGCCCGTGTGGCGACAGATGATTCAGCAGTACCTGCCCTGGTAGCCGCGCCGCGCGCCGCTACGCTTCAACTGGACGTAGCGCGCCCGCGCTCATCCGGTTGAAGCGCCACAGCAGCGCCACCGCCACGGTGACGAGGCCCGCGCACAGGCCCCACCAGATGCCCACCACGCCCAGGCCCAGCTTGAAGCCCAGCAGCAGCGTCAGCGGCAGGCCAATGGCGTAGTGCCCCACCATGTTGGCCAGGAACGTGAAGCGCGTGTCGCCCGCGCCGCGCAGCACGCCCGCCCCCACGCCCTGCACGCCGTCGAACACCTGGAAGACGGCGCTCACCATCAGCAGCGGCACCACCAGCGGCAGCACGTCCTCGGGCGCGCCCGCCAGCCTGGCCAGCGCCGTCGGGAACAGCGCGAACAACAGCCCACCCAGCGCCATGAAGCCCGCGCCGCCCGCGAAGGCCATGAAGCCGCTCAGCCGCGCCTGCCGCCCGTTGCGCGCCCCCACCGCCCAGCCCACCCG
>NZ_JABXEO010000041.1:0-68982 GCF_013372585.1 Myxococcus sp. AM010 | reverse complement strand
GGGGAGAGACGTGGGCCTTCCTGGGGTCCGCCCTGGATGCGCTCGACACGGCGCAAGCCCGCCTGCTTCCTCATTTCCTGGACCGAGGAGGCGTGTTCTTCAGCGAGCTGCCTCCCGGCGTCCGGGCGAGCACCACGACGTTCCCACGGCGCAACCGGCTCATCTCCGGGGCATCCGACGCAGTCTTGGTGCTGAGGGCGGGGAAGGACTCAGGGAGCCTGTACACGGCGGAGGCGGGGCGGGCGCAGGGGCGGCCGGTGTTCGCGATGCCCGGTGACGTCCGCCAGGAGGAGGCGGCCGGCTGCAACGCGCTGCTGCGGAACGGGGAGGCGGCGGCGTGCCTGGGCCCGGGTGATGTGTGGAGGGTGCTGAAAGTCGACCCTCTGGCGGCGGTTCCTCCTGGGACGATGGGTTCGTGGGAGGACCTCTCCGTGGAAGCGAAGGGGGCCTTCGCGATGTTGGACCGGGTTCCCCGGAGCTTCGACGAGGTGCTGGTCGGCAGCACCTACTCACCGGCGGCGCTCGCCAGCGCGCTGGTGGAGCTGGAATTGACGGGGCTGGTCATCCAGCACCCCGGAAGGCTGTACGAAAGAATCTAGGTAGGAGAGTCATGGCCACGCGGACGAAGAAGAAGGTGGAAGAGACTGAGGCGGCCGAGGAGAAGGCGCCCGCCAAGAAGGCCGCCGCCAAGAAGAAGCCTGCGGCCAAGAAGAAGACCGCCGCCAAGAAGAAGACGGCGGCCCGCCGCCGCACCAAGAAGGGCGACGAGGACGAGCTCCCCACCGTGGAAGCAGACGCGGAGGAGGAGGCCACGCCCCGTGGCAAGGGCCCGCATTACCTGGTCGTCGTGGAGTCTCCCGCCAAGGCGAAGACCATCAAGAAGTACCTGGGCTCCGGCTACACGGTGAAGGCCTCCGTGGGCCACGTGAAGGACCTGCCCAAGAGCAAGATGGGCGTCGACGTGGAGCACGACTTCCGGCCCGAGTACACGGTCATCAAGGGCAAGGAGAAGGTCCTCAACGAGCTCAAGAAGATGGCGAAGTCGGCCGACCGCGTCTTCCTGGCCACGGACCCCGACCGCGAGGGCGAGGCGATTGCCTGGCACATCAAGGAGGAGCTGGCGCATCCCGACGCGCTCCGGGTGACCTTCAACGAAATCACCAAGAAGGCCATCCAGGAAGCCATCGCCCAGCCGCGCCAGCTCAACCAGGACAACTACGACTCGCAGCAGACGCGCCGCATCCTCGACCGGCTGGTGGGGTATCAAATCTCCCCGCTGCTCTGGAAGAAGGTGCGCCGGGGCCTGTCCGCCGGCCGCGTGCAGTCCGTGGCGGTGCGCCTCATCGTGGAGCGCGAGGACGAAATCAAGGCCTTCGTCCCGGAGGAGTACTGGACGCTGGACGCGCTGCTGGAGGGGCCCTCCGGCCCGCCGCCGTTCAAGGCCAAGCTGTCCAAGCTGGACGGCAAGAAGGTGGAGCTGAAGGAGCGCGTCTTCACGGAGAGCCTGGTCGCCGAGCTCCAGACGGCCAACTTCGTCGTCGCCAAGGTGGACCGCCGCGAGCGCCGTCGCAACGCGCCCGCGCCGTTCATCACCTCCAAGCTCCAGCAGGAGGCGGCCAACCGGCTGTCCTTCACCGCGAAGAAGACGATGACGCTGGCGCAGCGCCTCTACGAAGGCGTGCCGCTGGGGGACGAGGGCCAGACGGCGCTCATCACGTACATGCGTACGGACTCCACCCGTCTGTCCGACGACGCGGTGAAGCAGGTGCGCGAGCTCATCGGCGGCAAGTACGGCAAGGACTTCCTGCCCGACGAGCCCATGGTGTACCGCAGCAAGAAGAGCGCCCAGGACGCGCACGAGGCCATCCGGCCCACGGCGCTGGAGTATCCGCCGGAGCGGGTGAAGCCCTTCTTCGAGGCCATGGGCGAGGAGGACATGTACCGCCTCTACGAGCTCATCTGGAACCGCTTCGTCGCGTGTCAGATGAAGCCCGCCGTCTATGACCAGACCAGCGCGGACATCGCCGCAGGCCGGGCCACCTTCCGCGCCTCTGGCAGCACGCTGAAGTTCGCCGGCTACCTGGCGGTGTACGGCGCGGGCCTGACGCCGGAGGAGGAGGCGGAGAAGGAGAAGGCCAAGGCCGCCGGTGACGACAACGCCGCGGAGGGCGCCGACGCCGTGGGCGAGCTGCCGGTGCTCAACGACGGTGACGCGCTGAACCTCCAGAAGCTGCTCCACGAGCAGCACTTCACCCAGCCGCCCCCGCGCTTCAGTGAGGCCACGCTGGTGAAGGAGCTGGAAGAGCGCGGCATCGGCCGCCCGTCCACCTACGCCGCCATCCTCTCCACCATCCAGGACAAGAAGTACGTGGAGAAGCTGGAGGGGCGCTTCCGGCCCACGGACCTGGGGAACATGACCAACGAGATGCTGGTCAAGCACTTCCCCCACGAGCTGGATGTCACCTTCACGGCGAGCATGGAGGAGAAGCTCGACCAGATCTCCGAGGGCGGCGCCAACTGGAAGGCGGTGCTGCACGACTTCTACGGGCCCTTCAAGGAGACGCTCGAGAAGGCCGAAGCGGAGATGCGCGACGTCAAGCGGGAGGAGATCAAGACGGACATCCCCTGCGAGAAGTGCGGCAACCTCTTCGTCATCAAGTTCGGGAAGATGGGGCACTTCCTCGCGTGCTCGAACTACCCGGACTGCAAGAACACGAAGGACTTCAAGCGGGACGCCGAGGGCAAGATCGTCATGGTGGAGGAGGAGACCACCGACGAGATTTGCGAGAAGTGCGGCAAGCCCATGGTCATCAAGCGGGGCCGCTTCGGCCGCTTCCTGGCCTGCTCCGGCTACCCGGACTGCAAGACGTCCAAGCCCATCTCCATCGGCGTGTCGTGCCCGGAGTGCAAGGAGGGCTACCTGACGGAGCGCCGCAGCGGCCGTGGGAAGATCTTCTTCGGTTGCAACCGCTACCCGGACTGCAAGTTCGCCGCATGGGACCGGCCGCTGGCCGAGCCGTGCCCCACCTGCGCGTCGCCCTACCTGCTCCAGAAGTTCTCCAAGCGGGACGGCCCGTACGTGGCGTGCCCCAACAAGGAGTGCGACTACCGGCGCGAAATCACCGAGCAGCCCGGGGGCCCGGGTGGGTCACCCGAGGCCTCCTCGGCTGCTTGAAAGCCCAGTAGTTACATGGGCATGGCCCGTCCTCGGCTTGACAGCCTTGGCGGGCCCGCCCTAGAAGTCCAGGCTGCTCCCTCCCCGGGAACGTCGAACGGGTGCCCGCGTCCTGATGGGCGCGCCCCGGGGGGCGGGCGTCGAAAGGACTCTGGGCGCAATGATTCCCTCGGTAAGCGAGCTGCTGCTGGACGTGACCCTCGCGGCCACGGAAGGGGGCAAGCTGGGCGTCACGGACTCCGTCATCAAGTTCTTCAAGGATGGCGGACCGTTCATGTTCGTGAACCTGTTCTGGCTGGCGTGCTCGCTGGCGGTCGCGCTGGAGCGCGTCGTCACCCTGGTGTTCCGCTACAACCTCAACGCGCCGCCCTTCATGGAGCAGATCGCCAAGCTGGTGCGCAGCGGCAACCTGGACCGCGCCGTGAAGGTGTGCGCCATGGCGCCCAACGCGCCGCTGGCCAAGGTGGTCCGCGCGGGCCTGGTGAACGCCAACCGCGGGGAGATTGAGGTCTCCAAGGCGGTGGAAGAGGCCATCGTCGAGCACAGCCCGAACGTGTCCAAGCGCATCCCCTGGCTGTGGTCCCTGGCGAACATCGCCACGCTGGTGGGGCTGGTGGGCACCATCTTCGGCCTCATCGGCACCTTCCAGGCGCTGGGCAACGTGCCGGCGGAGCAGAAGCAGGTGCTGCTGTCGGACGGCATCTCCAAGGCGATGAACAACACCGCCTTCGCGCTCTCCATCGCCGTCATCTGCATCGTCTTCCACCTGTTCCTCACGTCATACGCGAAGAGCATGGTGGAGGGGATGGAGCTCTACGCGCTCAAGCTGGAGAACCTCCTGTCGCGCCGCGGGTCGGTGGACCCGGCCACCACGGAGCTCGAGGCGCGCGCGTCGTAGAGCGCGAGGGCACGCGGCCATGGCGTTCCACTACTCCCGGCGCAAGCTGAAGGTCCGTGAGGAGGAAGAGGCGGGCGAGCTGAACATCGTCCCGTACCTCGACATCCTCATGAACCTCATCATCTTCATGCTGCTGTCCATCACCGGCCTGGCGACGTTCGGCATCATCAACGTCAACGCCCCCGCCTACGGCGCGCCGACGACGGGCATGGCCCAGGAGAACCCGGACGACGCGCCCAAGCTGACGCTGTCCGTGCTCATCTCCAAGAAGGGGCACTTCGTCAGCAGTGAGAACGCCATCCTCGGCGAAGCGGGCACGCCCACCATCCCGGTGAAGGCGGACGGCGCGCACGACTTCCGCGCGCTCAACGCGAAGATGGTGGAGATCAAGTCCGCCTTCCCCAAGGAGACGAAGGTCATCGTGGGCGCGGACCCGGACGTCCCCTACGAGACGCTGACGCAGACGTTGGACGCCATCCGTGAGACGCAGGGCCGCGAGCGCCGGCTGCTGTTCCCGGACGTCACGCTGGGAGCCATCTAGGCCATGGACACGCCTGACGCGGAAGCCGTGGCGCGGATGAGCTACCGCCGGGCCCTGGCGCGCAAGAAGCGCAAGGAGCGCGAGGCGGCGGGGGAGATCAAGGAGCTGAACATCACCGCGATGATGGACATGATGACCATCCTCCTGGTGTTCCTGCTCAAGTCCTTCGCCTCGTCCTCCGCGGCGGTGACGGCGTCCGAGGACGTGCGTCCGCCCGTGTCCTCCACGCGCGCCACGCCCAAGGACACCGTGGCCGTCACGATTACGCCCAGGAACGTGCTGGTGGGTGAGCGGGAAGTCCTCCGGCTGCGGAACGGTCAATTCCCAGCCGACCAGCTCCAGGGGCGGTTGGTGCTGCCGCTGGACGCGCAGCTCAAGAAGGAAGTGGAGAAGCTGAAGTACATCGCCGCGCGCAACCCGTCGGCGCCCTTCAGCGGGGAGCTGTCCGTCATCGCGGACAAGAAGATTCCCTACGACATGCTCCTCACCGTGCTCTACACGGCGGGGCAGAACGAGCTGGAGAACTACCGCTTCGTGGTGCTCCAGAAAGAAGGCGAGTAGCACGCTCCCAGGGCGGCACCGGGAGCGCGCGCTCGCAGCGACTCAGAGGGACGGACTGGCCATGGGGCCGCCGCGCGTCTCGAGCTCGTGGATGCTGGCGTCCTCCTCGCAGCGGATGGCGAAGGGCAGGGCCTCCAGCCGTTCGATGGGAATCTCGAAGCCGCAGTCCACGCACTCGCCGAACACGCCCATCTCCATGCGGCGCAGGGCCGCGTCGATGAGCATGATTTCGCGCCGCTGCGATTCCATCAGGCTGGACAAGGTGTAGTCGGCCAGCTCGGACTGCGCGTTCTCTTCGTACTCGGGGTCCCGCTCCTGGTTCTTCAGGGCGGTGAGCTCGCGGTGCGCACCCTCGTTGGCGCTGAGGATCTCCCGGCGGCGGCGCTGCAGGAGTTCACGGACCCGGTTCAGGTCCTGGATTCGGCGGGTGGCCATGGCTTCGGTACTCCCAGTCTTCGAGTTCAGTGGCGCTCGCCCGGATGCAGGCCGCCCCCGAGCGGCGAACGCGAGAAACGTAGGGGTGCAACCCAGGTAGGGAAACCGCGCCTTCCATCCGGGGCGACGGTGGGCTGGTGGGCAGCCGGCCAGGCGTGAATGCGGTGCGAAAGCGTGGGGTTGCACACGGCTGAATCGACGCTGGGCCCGGGCGTGTCAGTCCTGCTAACAGTTGCTGGACGGCCCCGCGGCGCGGGCCTGGAGGTAGCGGATGGCGGATCAGAAGCAGCGGGTGACGGTGATTGGCGGCGGCCTGGCGGGGACGGAGTGCGCCTACCAGCTCGCCCGCCGCGGGGTGCCGGTGGTGCTGCGGGAGATGAAGCCCCAGAAGCGTTCGCCCGCGCACAAGTCGGACGCGCTGGCGGAGCTGGTGTGCAGCAACTCGCTGCGCTCGGACAACCCGGAGAGCGCCATTGGCCTGCTCCACGCGGAGCTGCGCGCGCTGGGCTCGCTGGTGCTGGGCGCCGCGGACGCGAACCGGGTGCCCGCGGGTGACGCGCTGGCGGTGGAGCGCGAGCGCTTCTCCGCCGCGGTGACGGAGTCCCTGCTGCGCCTGCCCGGCGTGGAGCTGGTGGCCGGCGAGGTGGAGCGCCTGCCCGAAGAGGGCCCGGTGGTGATCGCCACGGGGCCGCTCACGTCGGACGCGCTGACGCGGGAGCTGGAGCGCCACGTGGGCACCAAGCTCTACTTCTATGACTCCATCGCGCCCATCCTGTCGGCGGACTCCATCGACATGAACGTGGCGTTCCGCCAGAGCCGCTACGGCAAGGGCGGCGGGGACGACTACCTCAACCTGCCGATGACGAAGGACGAGTACTACCGCTTCATCGCCGAGGTGAAGGCGGGCCAGAAGGTGGTGCCGCACGCTTTCGAGGAACCCAAGTACTTCGAAGGGTGTCTGCCCATTGAAGTGATGGCCGAGCGTGGCGACGACACCCTGGCCTACGGGCCCATGAAGCCGGTGGGGCTGCGAGATCCGCGCACGGGCCAGGAGCCCCACGCGGTGGTGCAGCTGCGCATGGAGGACGTGGGCGGCACGTCCTGGAACATGGTGGGCTTCCAGACGCGGCTGACCTGGGGTGAACAGAAGCGCATCTTCAGCGGCTTCATCCCCGGACTTCAGCAAGCGGAGTTCCTCCGGATGGGGCAGATCCACCGGAACACCTTCATCGACTCGCCCCGGCTGCTGGCGAAGGACTTGTCGCTGAAGACGCAATCCCGGCTCTACTTCGCGGGGCAGGTCTCCGGCGTGGAGGGCTACGTGGAGAGCGCGGCGTGTGGATACCTGGTGGCGTTGGCGCTGCATGCCCGGCTGACGGGGACGGACTTCGTGCCCCCGCCGGCCACCACGGCGATGGGCGCGCTGCTGCGGCACGTGACGGGGGAAGCGCACCCGCCGGACTACCCGCACCAGCCCTCCAACATCATCTTCGGCATCTTCCCGCCGATTACCGGGCGCATGAAGAAGGCGGAGAAGCGCGCGGCGTATTCGGCGCGAGCGAAGCAGGACCTGGCGGCATGGCTGCCGCACGCGGGCGTCCCGGCGACGGGCGCCCCCGAGCACGTTGACCAGAGGAGCGCATGATGCGGATGCGGCAGGGGCGGCTGTGGACCGCGGGCCTGGTGGCCTCGCTGGTGATGGCGGGCACGGGCTGCAAGAAGGGTGAGTCGGAGGCGCCGGGGGTGAAGCGCACCAAGGCCGCCGCGACGGCGGAGAAGCCGCCTCCGCCCGGTGCCCCTGGCGCGGGGCAGGGCACGCTGCTGGCGTCGGGCCGCGTGACGGACCTGCGGGTGACGCCGGATGGCCGCTTCGCCACGTACCTGGTGAATGGGAAGAAGCCCGCGCTGGACGGCATCCCGCCGCAGATGGTGCTGGGCGAGCTGTACGTGGTGCCCGTGGAGGGCGGCGAGCCGCGCAAGCTGGGCGAGGGCGTGACGAACGTCCCGGGCGGCCAGCTGGTGGCGCCGGGCTCGAAGTACGCGCTCTTCCTCACCGGCTACAGCCCGACGACGCAGTCGGGGGCGCTGACTGTGGCCGCGCTGGATGACGCGAAGGCGGCGCCCGCCGTGCTGGGCACGGCGGTCAGCTACATGCTGCCCAGCCCGGACGGGACGACGCTGGCCTTCGTGGATGGCGGCAAGCTGAAGCTGGGCGCGCTGCCCTCGGGGCCCTTCACGGACGTGGCGGGGGAGGTCAGCACGGCCCAATTCACCCCGGACGGCAAGACGCTGCTCTTCAAGCGCCGGCTGTCCGCGGCGGGGGGCCTGGCGGCCATCTCCGTGGAGAAGCCAGACGCGCCGCCCGTCAAGCTGGGGGACCAGGTGGGAGACTACGAGGTCTCCCCGGATGGGCAGCGCGTGGCCTTCCAGGTGCGCAGCGAGTCGGTGCGAGGGTTGTATGACCTGTACCTGGCGGCGCTGCCGGAGCTGAAGGCGAAGCGGCTGGCGGTGGCCTCGGGGGTGTTCGCCTTTTCGCCCGACGGCAAGTGGCTGGCGCGCACGGAGAATGGCAAGCCGAACGTGCCCGGGGACCTGCACCTGGGCCCGGCGACGGGCGGCGCGGGGCGCAAGCTGGGCGTGCAGGTGGAGAAGCTGGCCTTCTCGCCGGACTCGCAGGCGGTGGGCTTCCTGGAGAAGTACGACTCGACGGCGAACGCGGGGCTGATGTCGGTGGCCGCGCTGCCGGACGGGAAGACGAAGCAGGTGGGGGGCCGCGTGCCCAACTTCGTGTGGGGTTCGGACGGGCGCTACGTCGCGTTCCTCTCGCGCATCCTCAAGCCCGCGTATTCGGTGGACCTGATGCTGTACACCCTGGGCGAGGAGCGGGCGGCGAAGGTGCAGCAGGGCGTCTTCGGTTATGGCTTCACGCCGGGCAACGGGCAGGTGGTGTTCCGCTCCAACTGCATCCGCAATGGGCGCTCGTGTGACTTCATGGCCATGGACCTGCCCCGGCAGGCGGACCCCCGCACGTGGCTGCAGGGCATCTTCAGCTACAAGCTGTCCGAGGACGGCCAGCGGGTGCTCGTCACGTATGCCCGCATGGACTCGGACACCTATGACGTGGCGGTGTACGACGTGAAGACGCAGGCGCGGAAGACGCTGGACCAGGGCGTCCAGGTGCCAGTGTCCTTCGGGGGCAAGGATGACTCGCTTGCCGTGTACGCGATTACGCAGGGCCCGAAGGCAGGCATCTACAGCGTCCCCGCGACGCCGTAGTTTTTGACTGTTGAGGATCGTGCGCTTCGCCGGGCGGTGTGCTTACTTCCGCCGCCCGTATGGCTCCGCTCATCTATCGCCGCTACGGCGGCTCGCTCCAGGTCGACATTCCCTCCTTCGATGTGCTGGTGGAGGCGATCCGCATCCCAGAAACGCAGTGGATTGCCACGGCGTGCCCATTGGAGGGCTTGAGCTGTGATCCTCGCCTGCTGACGTTGATGGACGCGGACGGCAACGGCCGCATCCGCGTGGCGGAGGTGCGCGCGGCGGTGGACTGGGCGGCCCGGCAGCTCAAGGACCGGCGCGGCGCGGACGCTGCCAGTGACGTGCTGGAGCTGGACGCGCTCAGCGAGGAGGCGCGTCCCCTGCGCGGCGCGGCGGAGATGATTCTCCGGACGCTGAAGGTGACGGACGCGGGGCGCATCTCCCTGGCGCAGGTCCGCGAGAGCGAGAAGGCCCTGCGCGAGTCCGGGCAGAACGGGGATGGCATCATCGCGCCCGCGCACCTGCCCGAGCACCTGCGACCCCTGGCCCAGGCGCTGATGGCCAGCTTCCCCGCGCTGACGAACCGGGCGGGGCAGGCGGGCGTGGACGCGACGCTGGTGAAGCGCTTCCGCGAGGAGCGCGCGGCGCTGCTGGCGCACCGGGAGAAGCAGGGCGCCGCGTTCGTCTGGGGTGACGTCAGCCTGGAGACGGCGAAGCGCGTGCGCGACGTGGCGCCGCTGCTGGATGCGTACTTCGTGCAGTGCCGGCTGGTGGCCGCGCAGCCCGAAGCGGCGGCGAGCCTGCGCCTGCGCGCGGAGCGGGTGGAGGGCGCGCTGGGTGACGTGGCGGCGCTGGGGAAGGCGGCGGGTGACCTGCCTGTTGCCCCGCCGGATGCGTCGGGCGTGCTGGAGTGGTCCCGGCTCCTGCGCGGGCCCGCGTACGAGGCGCTGGAGGCGTTCCGGACGGACGTCGCCACGCCGATGACGGGGGACTCGCAGCGGCTGTCGGACTCCGCGTGGCGGGCGCTGGCGGCGAAGGCGGACGGCGTGCTGGCGTGGCAGGCGCAGCTCGAGGCGAGCCCGGTGCGCAAGCTGATGGACACGCTGCCGTCGGTCTCTGACGCGGACCTGGATGCCCTGGACGCGGCGAGCGCGGCGGACCTCGCGCTCAAGCCCACGCTGGACGCCATCAACGAGCTGGAGCGGCTGGTGCTCTACCAGCGCTGGCTGCTGCTGTTCACGAACAACTTCATCAGCATGCCCAGCCTCTACATGCCCAAGCGGTCGGCGCTGGTGGAGCGGGGGACGCTCATCCTGGGCGGGCGCAAGTACACGCTGTCGGTGCTGGTGACGAACCGGGCCGCGCACTCCGCGCTGACGTCGTTGGGGACCACCTGCATCCTCTACGTCCAGGTGGCGCCGAAGGACGGCACGCCCGGGTATGAAGTGGCGGTGCCGGTGACGAGCGGCCGGAGCACGGAGCTCGCGGTGGGCAAGCGGGGCGTCTTCTACGACGTGGCCGGCGTGGAGAGCGACGCCATCGTGACGCAGGTGGTCCGTCAGCCCGTGTCGCTCTGGGAGGCGATGACCATGCCCTTCACGCGCATCGGCGCGTTCATCACCAAGAAGGTGGAGGGCCTGGCGTCGGCGGGCGAGAAGACGTTCGATACGACGCTGGAGCAGGGCTACACGAACGCGACGAACGCGCCTGCTCCGGCGGCGGGCGCGGCTCCCGCTGCCGCGGCGGCGCCCGCGGGGGGCGGCCTGGCGGGCATCGTGGCGGCGGGCGGCCTGGCGGCGGCGGCGCTGGGGTCGTCCTTCGCGTTCATCATGACGCAGGTGAAGTCGCTGACGCTGGTGGACCTCATCTCCGCGGCGACGCTGATTGCCATCGTGGTGATGGCGCCCGCGGGGTTGCTGGGCTGGCTGAAGCTGCGCCGGCGCAACCTGGCGCTGCTGCTGGAGGGCTCGGGCTGGGCGCTGAATGACCGGTTGATGCTGACGCCGGAGCTGTCCTCGCTGGTGACGCGTCGTCCGAAGCTGCCGGCGAACGCCCGGGTGGACCGCATGGACATGGTGCGCTCGGCGCTTGCCCGGCAGCAGCAGGACGACGAGGCGGAGGGCACGTCCGGGTGGACGAAGCTGGCCATCACCTTGGCGGTGATTTTCGTCCTGCTCTGGCAGGTCCGGATTCCGCTGCTGACCTGGTTCTGCCACGCGGGCTGGTTGTCGCAGGACACTTGCCTGGCGGTGCTGCCGTCCCAGCCGGAGCCGGCTCCGGCGGCGGTCGCGCCTGCCGCGGCTCCTGCCAAGGCGCCGTAGGCTCACCGCGAATCTTGCAAGGATTTCTCCGGCCCGTAGGCTCGTCGTTGATGACGACGAGCCTCTCGCCCCTGCTGGAGCAGTTCCGCGCCCACCTGGAGGACGAGAAGGGCTCGTCCCCGCACACGGTGCGCAACTACCTCATCGACCTGGTGGACTACGAGCGCTACCTGGTGGAGCGGATGAAGCTGTCGCTCCTGTCGGGGACGCACGCGGCGATTCGTGGCTACCTGGGCACGTTGAGCACCGACCACGCCCCGGCGAGCCGGGCGCGGCGGCTGGCGAGCATCAAGTCGTTCTACAAGTACCTGGTGCGGCAGAAGCTGCTTCCCGCGAGCCCGGCGAAGCTGGTGAAGAGCCCGAAGCTGCCGAAGACGCTGCCGAAGGTGCTGCCGGTGGAGGAGGTCTTCGCCATCCTGGACATGCCTGACCTGAAGACGGTGCTCGGGCGGCGGGACAAGGCGATTCTCGAGCTGCTCTACGGCGGCGGCCTGCGTATCAGTGAGCTGTGCGGGTTGGGCCTGCTGGACATCGACCGGAGCGGACGAATCGTCCGGGTGATGGGCAAGGGGAGCAAGGAGCGGCTCGTGCCCGTGAATGCGCAGTCCATCCGGGCGCTAGAGGCGTACCTCGCGCGGCGGGGGGAACTGCTGGCCACGATTCGCAAGGACCAGGCGCCGGAGGCGATGTTCCTCAACTTCCGGGGCGGACGGCTGACGCCTCGGAGCATCGCGAGGCACCTGGATACATACGTGCTGAAGTGCGCGCTGACGCGGAAGGTGAGCCCGCACGCGATGCGCCACTCCTTCGCCACGCACCTGCTGGGCGGCGGCGCGGATATCCGCAGCATCCAGGAGCTGCTGGGCCATTCGAGCCTGTCCACCACGCAGCGGTATACCCAGGTGACGTGGGAACAGCTCCAGCAGGTCTACGACTCCGCGCATCCACGGGCGTGATGTGAGCAGTCCAGGCGATACAAAGTGATGCAGACCGTGGCCGCCATGGCGAACGCGCTGGCCTGGCTCTTCCTGGCCCTGGGTCTGCTGACGGACGGGTACACCGCGTTCCTGTTCCTGAGTACAGCACGCAGGGAGCGGATGGCTTCTGGCGTCCCCGTGGTCGCATTGATTTTCTACGCCCAGTTCTGCTCCATTCGTGTGGCGCTGTCCCTGCCCTGGTTTGCCCCGGTCCTCGCGGCGCTGTGTCTCGTTCATCTGGGCGTACAGTGGGGCCTGCCCGTGGCATTGGGGCGTCGGCGGTCGTGACGGCGACGCAGGGGGGGCGGAGGGGTAGCGAATCCCCACGCGCGGTGGCATAGCTGATCGATGTGACCCCTCCCGCGCTCATCACCCTTGGCGTCCTCGCCGTGTCCCTGGTGCTCTTCGTGAGCGACCGGGTGCGGCTGGACATCGTGGCGTTGCTCGCGCTGCTGTCGCTCCTCCTCTTCGACATCCTTCCGGTAGATGCGGCGCTCGCGGGTTTCAGCAACCCGGTGGTCATCATGCTCGTGGGGCTCTTCGTGATCGGCGGCGCCATCACGGAGACGGGACTCGCGGGGTGGCTGGGACAGCGGCTGGGCCACCTCGCTGGGGAAGGGGAGGGGCGCACCATCGCAGTGGTGATGCTGGCCACCGCCGCGCTGTCCGCCTTCATGAGCTCCACGGGGACCGTGGCCATCCTGATGCCAGTGGTGGGGACGCTCGCCCTGCGGCGTGGAATCCCGCCCGCTCGCATCTTCCTGCCCTTCGCGTTCGCCGCCCACCTGGGCAGCATGCTGACGCTCATCAGCACCCCACCCAACCTCATCGCGAGCGGGGCGCTCCGGGACGCGGGCCATGAGCCGTTCCGCTTCTTCACCTTCTTCCCCATCGGCGTGGTGATGCTCGCCGCGGGCATGCTGTTCCTCATCTTCGTCGGCAAGTACCTGCTGCCCTCGGCGGCGCAGGGGCAGGTCGCGGCGCAGGCCGTGCTGTCGCCCGAGGACTTCGCCAGTGAGTACGGCCTGGGGACGTTGCTTCATGCCCTGCGCGTTCCTCGTGGCTCGAAGCTCGTAGGCCGGACGCTCGGCGAGGCCAACCTCCGCTCCGCGCACGCGGTGAACGTGGTGGGCATCTCGTCGGCGGGCGCGGCGCATCCGGTGGTTCCGCACCGCCCCTTCGGACCGGACGAAGTCCTCGTCATCCAGGGCCATGAGGAGGCCGTCGCCGCGACGGTGGAGCATTGGGGCTTGGAGCGCCTCCCGTCCCTGCAGTCCCTGTCATTGCCTCCCGAGGAGTCGCTCGCGGAGGTGGTGATTCCCCGCCGCTCGGCGCTGGCGGGCCATACGCTCCGGGAGGCGCGCTTTCGTGACCAGTTCCGGGCCACGGTGCTCGCGATTCGCCGGGGCACGGACGCGGTGGTGGATGCCTCCTCTCCCGCCCTCAAGGACTTCACGCTGCGGCGCGGCGACACCCTGCTCGTGAAGGGCCGCAAGAAGCACCTGCGCAACCTGTCCGAGGCCCGAAGGGACCTCATCCTGCTCGCAGAGCCCGACCCGCGGACCGACCGCCTCGCGGACCCGCGCAGGGCGGCGCTCGCCGTCGTCATCACCCTGGCGATGCTGACGGTGATGGCCCTGGGCCTGCTGCCCAACGTGGTCGCCGTGTTGCTCGCGGCGGTGGCCATGGTGCTCACGGGGTGCGTGCGCTCCGTGGACGTCTACCGAACGGTCAACTGGGAGAGCGTGGTGCTCATCGCCGGGATGTTCCCGCTGGCCACCGCGCTGGAGCGGACCGGCGTGACGCAGCTGGCGGTGGCGGGCCTGGAGGGGCTCTTCACCGGGGCCAGCCCTCACGCCGTATTGGCGGTGCTCGCCATCGTGACGTCCACCCTGGGCCTGTTCATCTCCAATACGGCCACCGCCGTCCTCGTGGCCCCCGTGGCCCTCCGCATCGCGGAGACCCTGGAGCTTCGGCCCGAGCCGCTGTTGATGGGGGTGGCCATCGCCGCGTCGGCGGCGTTCGCCACGCCCATCGCGTCGCCCGTGAACACGCTGGTCATGAGCCCCGGAGGCTACCGGTTCGCCGACTACGCCCGGGTGGGCATCCCGCTCCAGGCGCTCATCGTCGCGCTGGCGGTGCTGGTGGTTCCGTGGGTGCTCCCTTTTTGAAGTCTGAGAGCAGACAGCCAGTCACTGTTCCTTGGAAACGCCGCGCCCGGCTTGTTAAACCCCGGGTCCTATGTTCCACGGCACCACCATCCTCTGCGTGCGGCGTGACGGGAAGGTCGCCATCGCCAGCGACGGCCAGGTCTCCCTCGAAAAGACCGTGATGAAGAACACGGCGAAGAAGGTCCGCCGCCTGGGTGAAGGCCAGGTGCTCGCCGGCTTCGCGGGCAGCACCGCGGACGCCTTCACGCTCTTCGAGCGCTTCGAGACCAAGCTCAAGGAGCACCAGAAGAACATGGCCCGCGCCTGCGTGGAGCTGGGCAAGGACTGGCGCACCGACCGCTTCCTCCGCCGGCTGGAGGCGCTGCTCATCGTCGCCGACAAGGAGAAGACGTTCATCCTCTCCGGCGCGGGCGACGTGATTGAGCCCGACTACGGCATCGCCGCCGTGGGCAGCGGTGGCCCCTACGCCTTCGCCGCCGCGCGCGCCCTCATGGCGCACACCCAGATGTCCGCTCGCGACGTGGTGCACCAGTCGCTCACCATCGCGGGTGAAATCGACATCTACACCAACGCCAACATCTCCATCGAAGAGCTCTAGGAGACACCCCCCGTGGCCGAATCGCGCAAGTTGTCCGCCTTCACGCCTCGCGAGGTCGTCAGCGAGCTGGACCGCTACATCGTCGGGCAGGACGCCGCCAAGCGCGCCGTCGCCATTGCCCTGCGCAACCGGTGGCGCCGCCAGCAGGTCAACGACGACCTGCGCGACGAAATCCACCCGAAGAACATCATCATGATTGGCCCCACCGGCGTGGGGAAGACGGAGATTGCCCGCCGGCTGGCGAAGCTCGCGCAGGCGCCCTTCGTCAAGGTGGAGGCCTCCAAGTTCACCGAGGTCGGCTACGTCGGCCGTGACGTCGAGTCGATGATTCGCGACCTCGTCGAGGCCGCCATCGCGCTGGTCCGCGAGGAGGAGACCGAGAAGGTCGGCCCCCGCGCCGAGGAGCTGGCCGAGGACCGCCTGATTGAGCTGATGCAGGGCAACGGCGTGAAGGCTTCGTCCGCGACGCCGCCGTTCGGCTTCGCCCCGCCGCCCCCCCCACCGGCCCAGCGGGTCAGCGACACCGCGCGAGAGAAGTTCCGCGCGCAGCTCCGCGCCGGCACCCTGGATGACGTGGAGGTGGAGGTGGAGACCGCGGAGTCGTCCCCCACCTTCATGCGGGGCTTCTCCGGCCAGGGCATGGAGGAGATCGGCGTCAACCTCCAGGACCTCTTCAAGAACATGCCGGGCATGAACAAGACGCGCCGCCGCCGCGTGCGCGTGCCCGAGGCGCTCCAGCTCCTGCGCAAGGAAGAGGCCGCCAAGCTGGTGGACCCCGACCGCGTCCAGCGCGAGGCCGTGGTCCGCGCCGAGATGAACGGCATCATCTTCATCGACGAAATCGACAAGATCGCCAGCCGCGAGGGCGGCAAGGGCGGGGGCGGCCCGGACGTGTCCCGGGAGGGCGTCCAGCGGGACATCCTCCCCATCGTCGAGGGCTCCACCATCAACACCAAGTACGGCGTCGTGAAGACGGACCACATGCTCTTCATCGCCGCGGGCGCCTTCCACGTCTCCAAGCCCAGCGACCTCATCCCGGAGCTGCAGGGCCGCTTCCCCATCCGCGTGGAGCTGGAGCCCCTGACGGGCGAGGACCTGGTCCGAATCCTCCGGGAGCCGAAGAATTCACTCCTGCGACAGTACACGGCGCTGCTCGGCACCGAAGGTGTGCGTCTGTCCTTCACCGACGACGCGGTGACGGAGCTGGCGCGCATCGCCCAGCAGGCCAACGAGCGCACGGCGAACATCGGCGCCCGGCGGCTGCACACCATCCTGGAGCGGCTGCTGGACGAGGTGTCCTTCTCCGCCAGTGAGCTGGGCCCCCGGGATTTCCAGGTGGACGCCGCCTACGTGCGCGAGCGCCTGGCCGCCATCGTCCAGGATGAGGACCTGTCGCGCTACATCCTGTAGCGCGCTATATGCGGAGGGGCACCGTACCGCACGAAGGATGACTGCCTTGTCGCACTCCGAGCCTTCCCCCTCCGCATCGTCCGACGCCTCCACCGACGCCCTGGTCCAGAAGGCGAAGCGCCACCTGCTGCAGAACTACAAGCAGCCGCCCTTCGTGCTGGTTCGGGGCCAGGGAACGCGCGTCTGGGACACGGATGGCCGCGAGTACCTGGACCTGATTGGCGGCATCGCCACGTGCGCGCTGGGCCACTGCCACCCGGACGTGGTGTCCGCGGCGAAGGCGCAGCTCGACTCGCTGTGGCACGTCTCCAACGCGTTCTATTCGCAGCCGCAGATTGACCTGGCCGCGCAGCTCACCGAGTGGTCCGGCCTGTCGCGCGCGTTCTTCTGCAACTCGGGCGCGGAGGCGAACGAGGCGCTGCTCAAGCTGACGCGCAAGGTGATGAAGGACCGCGGCACGCCGGAGCGCTTCGAGGTCATCTCCTTCGACAGCAGCTTCCACGGCCGCACCCTGGCCACCGTCACCGCCACCGGCCAGACGAAGTACCAGAAGGGCTTCGAGCCGCTGCCCCCCGGCTTCACCCATGTGCCCTACGGCGACCTCGCGGCGGTGCGCGCGGCCGTGGGCCCGGCGACCGCCGCCATCCTCGTGGAGCCCATTCAAGGGGAGGGCGGGGTGCGCGTGGCGCCCCAGGGCTTCCTCGCCGGGCTGCGCGCGCTGTGTGACGAGCACGGGCTGCTGCTGCTGGTGGACGAAGTGCAGACGGGCATGGGGCGCACCGGCAAGCCGTTCGGCTTCATGCACGAGGGCATCGTCCCGGACGGCATCAGCGTGGCCAAGGCGCTGGGCAACGGCCTGCCCATTGGCGCCATGCTCTGCAAGGACGAGCTGGGCGCAAGCCTCACGCCGGGCACGCACGGCTCCACCTTCGGTGGCAACCCGGTGGCCGCGGCCGCCGCCAACGCCGTGGTGCGCATCCTCCGCCGTCCCGGCTTCCTGGACGAGGTCCAGGAGAAGGGCGCCTACCTCATCGCCCGGGCGCGTGAGCTCCAGGGCCGGCTGCCCGCGGGCCGCATCCAGGCCGTGCGCGGCCAGGGGCTGCTGCTGGGCGTGGAGCTGGATTGCGAGGTGGCGCCCGTCATCGCCCGACTGCGTGGGGAGGGGCTGCTGGTGAACGCCGCTGGCGAGCGCACCCTGCGCTTCGCGCCGCCCTTCATCGTCACCGAGCGAGAGCTGGACGAAGGCCTGTCCATCCTCGAGCGCGTGCTCGCCAGCAACTGACGGGCGTGGCCGTCTTCCCTCTCTTGGAGTCAGGACTCGGACCGTCACTGTGAGTGCGCCAAACACGATCATCGGGCTGGGGGCCCTGACGGATCACCTCGCCACGGTGCCCCAACTGGATGCGGCTCGGCTTCAGCTCACCGCGGAAGAGGGCGCGGTGCTCCAGCTCGTGGGGCGCGTGGAGCGCATCGACCAGGTGCTGGCGCGCTCCAAGCTGGGCGAGCCGCGCACCATCGCCGTGCTGCTGGCGCTGCGGGCCAAGGGCGCCATCGTCCCCGCGCGGGTGGTGCCTCGGGGCGCGCCCGCGCCCGTGGTGGACGCGGCCATGGCGGAGGCCGTGGACCTGGAGCCGGAGCGGAAGAAGGAAATCATCGAGCTGGAGCGCGCGCTCGACGCGATGGACCACTTCGCCGTGCTGGGGCTGAAGCCCGGGGCGCCGGCGGCGGAGGTGAAGCAGGCGTACTACAACGCCTCGCGCCGCTTCCATCCGGACCGCTACTTCGGAAAGAACCTGGGCAGCTTCCGCGCCCGAATGGAGCGCATCTTCCGGCGCCTCACGGACGCGCACAACGTGCTGATGCAGCCCGACAAGCGCGAGGCCTACCTGCGCGCGAATCCGGCGCTGGCGCAGGCCGAACGCGCCGCCGCGCCGCCGCCAGCCGCCGCGCCGCCGCCTCCCGCGCCCGCGCAGCAACTCCTGACGCCTGAGCCGCCGCCGGTGCACCGGGTTTCGCCGCCTCCCCCCGCGCCCCGGCCGCCCGTGGCGTCCAGCCGGCCCTCGTCCATTCCGCCGCCATCGCGTCCGCTGGCGCCGCCGCTGGAGGATGGCGCGTCCGAAGCGCGCCGGGCGGAGCGGCAGGCCCGGTTGGCCCGGCATCCCTACCTGGCCCGCACGGGGCGGTTGGCCGAACTCATGGCCCGGGGCAAGGCCGCCATCGCCAGTGGTGACTGGGAGCGGGCCTATCACGACTTCCATCAAGTCCAGACGATCGACCCGAAGAACCGCGAAGCCGCGCTTCTCCTGGTCAAGGCGCGCCGGGGGCATGACTCGCAGCGGGCGACCATCGAAGTGGCTCGGGGGCGGGAGATGGAGCAGCATGGTGACACCCACGGGGCCATGGCTGCCTACCGGCTCGCCTGCTCGCTGGACGACCAGAACGCCGAGGCCGCCTGGCGCTGCGCCCGTCTGGGGCACCTGCTGGGGCAGGATGCGGCCGAAAGCCGAGGGCTGGCGCAACGCGCCGTGGAGCTGGACCCCAACAAGGTCGAGCACCAACTGACGTTGGGAAAGGTGCTGTTGGACGGCGGATCGAAGAAACTCGCCAAGCGGGCCTTCGAGGATGCGGCGAAGCTGGCCCCGGACAACGCGGAAGCGAAGGCGGCGCTCAAGAAGCTGCGCTGGACGTTCTAGGAGTGAGTACGGTTCCCCATGGCTGAGCCCGAACCCCTCATTGGCATCGACCTGGGAACGACGAACAGCATCGTCGCCACCGTCCAGGACGGCCAGCCCGTCGTCATCAAGAACCGCACGGGGCAGGGGCTCACGCCCTCCGTCGTGGCCATGGCGAAGAATGGCAAGCGGCTGGTGGGCAGCATCGCCAAGCGGCAGGCCATCACCAATCCGCAGGAGACGGTGTACGCGGCCAAGCGGCTCATCGGCCGGAAGTTCTCCTCGCACGAGGTGCAGGACTCGCTGCGCGCGCTGCCCTACGAGGTGGTGGCCGGGCAGCATGACGACTTGCGCATCCGCATGGGCGGCAAGGACCTGTCCGTCCCCGAAATCAGCGCCATGATTCTCCAGGAGCTGAAGGCGGACGCGGACGCGCACTTCGGCCGGCCCGTCACCAAGGCCGTCATCACGGTGCCGGCCTACTTCAACGACGCCCAGCGCCAGGCCACCAAGGACGCCGGCCGCATCGCCGGGCTGGACGTGCTGCGCATCATCAATGAGCCCACGGCGGCGGCGCTGGCCTACGGCTTCGGCCGCACGGTGAACGGGCGCGTGGCGGTGCTGGACCTGGGCGGCGGCACCTTCGACGTGTCCGTTCTGGATATCTCCCAGGGCGTCTTCGACGTGGTGGGCACCGGCGGTGACACCTACCTGGGCGGCGAGGACTGGGACAACCGCATCATCGAATGGCTCGTCTTCGGCTTCGCGAAGGAGCACGGCATCGACCTGCGCAAGGACCGCATGGCGCTGCAGCGGCTCAAGGACGCGGCGGAGAAGGCCAAGGTGGAGCTGTCCAGCGTGCGCGAGGCGGGGCTCAACCTGCCCTTCATCTGCACGCCGCCCGGCGGCGGGGCGGCGCTGCACCTCCAGGCCACGCTGAGCCGCGAGAAGCTGGAGGACCTGACGTCCGACCTGGCGGAGCGGGTGGTGGGGCTCACCACCGAGGTGCTCGGCGAGGCGGGGGTGCGCGCCTCCGAGCTCAAGGAGGTCATCCTCGTGGGCGGCATGTCGCGCATGCCGAAAGTCGTGGAGGCCGTGCGCGGCTACTTCCGCCGCGAGCCGTGCAAGGGCGTCCACCCGGACGAGGTGGTGGCGCTGGGCGCGGCGATCCAGGCCCACGCGCTGGTGCAGGCGGAGCACGAGCTGCTCCTGCTGGACGTGACGCCGCAGAGCCTGGGCGTGGCCATCGCCGGGGGCTCCGTGCGCCGGCTCATCCCCAAGAACACCACCGTGCCCACGTCCGCCACGGAGGTCTTCGCCACGTCGAAGGACTTCCAGCGCGTGGTGAAGATCATGGTGCTCCAGGGCGAGCACGACCTGGCCCACCAGAACGAGCTGCTGGGCGAGTTCGCCCTCACCGGTCTGCGGGAGGCGCCGCGGGGCCAGGTGGAGATTGACGTCACCTTCGACATCAACGCGGAGGGCATCGTCTCCGTGCACGCGAAGGACCGGGAGACGGGGCTGCGCCAGTCAATCACCGTCACCGCGTCCAGCGGCCTCACGGAGGAGGAGCTCCAGCGCATCATGGACGAGCAGCGCGGCTACCTCATCGCCGCGCGGGCGTCCGAGGAGCTGAAGACGCGGCGCGTGGCGCTGGACTCGCTGGCGCGCGACGTGGTGGACGCGCTGACGCGGGCGCGGCTGCTGCCGGGCGGAGGGGGGCTGGCGCCGGAGGTGATGCCTCGCGCGGAGCAGGTGCTGGAGCATGCGCGTGCGGTCCGGGCGGGCGAGGACGTGGCGGCGCTGGGCCGCGCGTGTGAGCTGCTCACGGGATGTCTGGCGCAGCTCAAGGGCCCGGCGCCGAGCGGCACGGGGCGGTAGATGAGCAGCCAGCGCGCGAACCAGCTCATCGAGGCAGGACTGTGGCTGCGCCTCAGTGGCGACGTCCAGGGGGCGCAGCGTCTCTTCGAGCGCGCGCTGGAGCTGGATCCGACCAACACCCGCGCCCGGGAGTACCTGGCGGCCGCCGCGGGTGCGCCGTCACGGGGCGCGGCGACGCCGTTCGAGCGGCCCGCGGAGTTGGAGCCCACGCTGGGACGGCTGGCGCCCACCGACGCGGACCTGCCCGTCTCACCGGCGCTGGAAGGCGACTGGGGCGCCTGGGCGGAAGGGCAGGGCGGCCCCTCGGACGGCGGTGGCAAGTCACCCTCGGCGCCCGTCGTCCTTCCGGAGGCGCTGGAAGGCACGCCGGCGGACGTGCTGGAGCTGCTGTCGCGCGACGTGGTCATCGAGTTCGACGAGCCCGTCATCCAGACGAAGGGGGACACCGACGAGTTCGGCATCCCCGACGGCCACACCCAGGAGTTCGGCCTCCCCGTGGTGGAGAGCGAGCTGGACCTGCTCCTGCGCGGGGCCGAGGACCTGCTGGAGCTGGATGACCACTCCGGGGCGGTGGACCTGCTCTTCAAGGCGAAGGAGCTGGCGCCGTCCGACGTCCGCGTGGAGTCGCTGCGCGCGCGCAGTGAGCGGATGCTGATGGCCCGGCTGGAGTCCAAGCTGGGGGACCTGGGCCGGGTGCCCGCCGTGCGCCTGCAGCCGGACGACATCATCTGGCTCAACCTGGACCACCGCGCCGGCTTCGTGCTGGCGCAGATTGACGGCTCGGTGAGCTACGAGGACCTCTTCTCGCTGTCGGGGATGACGCGGCTGGATACCGCGCGCATCCTCGTCCAACTCATCGATGAGGGCGTCATCTCCGCGGGCTGACGGCTAGCCGCGGATGATGGCTGACCACGTGCCCTTCACCACCAGGGCGCCGTGCTGGTTGCGCGACTCGCTGGTGACGACGACGAAGCCCATGCGGGCGCGCTCGTAGAGGTCCGCGACGCGGCCGGTGGTCGTCATCACGTCGCCGGGGCGCATGACGTCCAGGAACTCCAAGTCCTGCTCACCGTGCACCAGCATCTGCATGTTGATGTTCAGCGCGGGGTCAGCGATGGCGGCGCTGAAGGGGCGGATGGCGAAGACGACGGCGAAGCTGGGGAAGGCGATGAGGCCCCCGTGCGGCCCCGCCTGGGCGGCCTGCGCGTCGTAGAGGAGCGGGCTGACGTGCGCGGGGGGCTCGCCCGGCGTCCCGGCGCCCGGCTTCGCGCCGCCGACGGCGAGCGTGAACTCGCGCAGCTTCTCCTCGCCCAGGGTGTAGCGGTAGGGGCCGTACTCACGGCCAATGAATTGCTTGTCGAGCGCCATGGCCGTTACCCGATGAAGGCTTCGACGACGGCGCCCTTGAGGACGTCCTCGCCGCGCTGGTTGGTGGCTGAGACTTCCGCCGTGAGCCGCCCGTCCTGGACGGACGTGACGCGGCCCTGGAAGGTAATCGTGTCCTCGGGCCGCACCGGGCGCGAGAAGCGCGCCTTCACGCGGCGGACCCGGCCCGGGTCCTCCACGAAGCCGGCGATGGCTTCCACCACCCAGCCCAGGGTGCACAGCCCCTGGAGGATGTTGCCGTTGAGCCCGGCGGCGGTGCCTGCCTCCGGGTCGATGTGGATGGGGTTGTAGTCCCCCGAAGCGCCCGCGTAGTAAATCGGCCGGTACCGGTCGCACTCGCGGACGTGCGTGAACGTGTCGCCTGGCTGGTAGGTGCGTGGCATGGGAACCGTGGATCTACCACGGCTGGCCGCCGCGCGTGCTCAGGGACGCTCCGCGTCGGGTGCGCCGCCCTGATCCAACGGGTCGTCCTCGTCCGAGCCCTCACGGCGCTTGCGGTACTGCTCCCGCACGTAGGCCACGAGCTGATCCAGATAGGACGACAGGGGAGGGCACCGCACGCCGGTGCCGTCCAGCAGCTCCAGCGTGTTGTGGCAGTTATAGATGGCCAGGTGGTTGACGTAGCTGATGGCGGCGCGCTGCGGGCGGGCCAGCTTCTCCAGCAGCGGCAGCCGCAGCATGACGTCCGCGGCCCGCGCGGAGAGGTTGAAGCGCGGCAGCTTCTTGTTCGACTTCTCCGCGATGAGCTCGTACACGCGGCGCGCGCTCATCGGGTTGGGGTCCACCAGGTGGAAGGTGTTGCCCTGGGCGCGCGGGTCCTTCGACAGGCGCCACACCGCCTCCACCACGTAGTCCACCGGCACCACGTTGAGCGGCGCCACGCCGTTGCCCGGCAGGGGCAGGGGCACCACCAGCGGCGACGTCACCAGCAGGATGCCCAGGTAGTAGGGCCCCTCGAAGCGGTCAATCTCCCCCGTGCGGGAGTCCCCCACCACGCTGGAGGGCCTGAAGACGGTGATGGGCAGGGTGGCGCCCGCGCGCTGCACCAGCCGCTCCGCCTGGAACTTCGTCTCCTCGTAGGCGTTGCGGAAGCCCTGGCCCCGGTCCAGCTCGTCCTCGGCGATGACGCCCAGGCGGTCCCCGGACACGTAGCAGGTGGAGAAGTAGTTGAAGCGCGTGAGCTTCCCGCAGTCCCGGGCCAACTCCAGCAGGTTGCGGGTGCCGTCCACGTTGACCCGCCAGGCCGTCTCCTTGGCCACGCCCAACTGGGCCACCGCCGCCAGGTGGAAGATGTCCGTCACCCGCTCGCACAGGCGCTGGTACTCCTCGCCCGACAGGCCCAGGTGCATGTCCACCACGTCACCGGTGAGCAGCTCCACCTTGGCGCCCTTCACCTGGGCGGCGTGCTGCTGGGCTTCCTTGAATGACTTGGGCTGCACCAGCGCGTAGATGTGCCCCTTCGGGTCCTCACGGGCGATGTGCTCCACCAGCCGCTTTCCGATGAACCCCGGGTAGCCGGTGAGGAAGTACGTTCCGGCCGTGGCCTTCTTGCGCGTCTCGCTCATGCGGCGCGCAGCATACCCGGCGCTCAGCCGCGCGCGAGCATGGCGCGCCACATCGCTTCCACCTGGGCGCGGGTGGAGGCCAGGTCCCCGCTGTTGTCGATGACCCAGGTGGCGTGGGCGCGCTTGTCGTCCAGGGGGAGCTGGGCGGCCAGCCGGGCCTCGGCGGCGTCGGAGCTCAGCCCGTCGCGGGACATCAGCCGGGCCTTCTGCACCGTGCGGGGCACCCACACCACCGCCACGGCCTCCATCCAGGCGTGCATGCCGCTTTCGATGAGCAGCGGCACGTCATAGATGACGCGCGCCACGCCCCGCGCCTCCAGCGCCTGGAGCTTGTCCATGAAGGCCTGACGCACCAGCGGGTGGGTGATGTCGTTGAGCGCGGCCCGCTCCGCGGGGTCCCCGAAGACGCGCGCGCCCAGCTTCGCCCGGTCCAGCCGGCCGTCCGAGCCCACCACGCCGGGGAAGCGCGCCGCCACCGCGGCCAGCCCAGGCGTGCCCGGCTCCACCACCTCGCGGGCAAGCACGTCCGCGTCCAGCACCTCCGCGCCCAGCTCCCGCAGCACGCGCGTCACGGTGCTCTTCCCGGAGGCGATGCCCCCCGTCAGTCCGAAGACGTGCACGGGCGTGCCCTACTTCGCGGCCTTCTGCGTGGTGAACGTCAGCGACTGAACCGTCTTGCCATTCTCATTGAAGAAGATGGCCAGGCCCAGGCGGGGGTAGAGGAAGTAGGTGCGGAAGTCGTCCGTCAGCTTGCGCAGGTAGCAGGGCGTGGCGGGCGCGGCGCCGGAGGGGCAGGCGGGGCCGTAGCTGTTCTCCACCGTCTCCTTGTCGATGATGGGCCCGGGGAACACGTCGATGCGCTCCACCAGCTGCGTGTCCGGATCCACCTTGAACTGGGCCTGGGTGGTGCCCTTGATGGCCTCCTCGGCCAGGTAGGCGATGATCTCCTTACCGTCCTGTCTGACGGTGCGCGAGGGCTCGCCGAACTTCTTGATGATTTCGCCGCGCTTCGACACCCCCGGCTCAATGCCCTGCCAGGGCTTGGCGGCGGCGGGGACGGCGAAGGTGAGGACGGCGAGGACGGTCAGGATGCGCATACGGCTCCTCCCTGCAGGAACGGGCGGGCAAGGCTCTAGCAACCCCCTATGCCCGACGGAAGTTTCTGCCGGTCATTCAACCATGAGACGCCTTGCCCCGTCCGGGGGGCTCTGCTACTCCGGCTCCATGCGCGTTCCTGGCATCCGGATCCTCTCCCTTCTCGTGCTGGCCGCCGCTGGGGCGGCCGGGGGCGCCGACTTCGTAGGCCCGGACAGCTGCAAGGGCTGCCACCCCGAGGCCTACGACACCTGGATGAAGTCCAAGCACGCCCGGGCGGAGAGCTCGCTCTCCGAGCAGCAGAAGAAGGACGGGCGCTGCCTGTCATGCCACTCGCCGGAGCAGGTCACCCAGGCGACCGTGAGCGTCTCCTGTGAGACGTGCCACGGCGGGGGGCAGTACTACTCGCCCGAGTACGTGATGAAGGACTCGGAGCTGGCGCGGCTGGTGGGCCTGGTGGACCCGTCGGAGAAGCAGTGCCGCTCCTGCCACGACGCATCCTCGCCCTCCCTCCGGCCGTTCGACTTCAAGGAGTCGCTCAAGGCCATCGACCACTGGTCCGCCGAGCGCGCCCGCCGCGCCGCGGATCCGTCGGCCAAGAAATGACGTTGTGATCAAGGTCCTCGACGCACGCTTCGTCACCACCGCCGTGGAGCCCAAGGGCTACCCGACGGACCACACGGCGGAGGTGGCCTTCGTCGGCCGCTCCAACGTGGGCAAGTCCTCCATGATCAACGCGCTCACCGGCCGCAAGAAGCTGGTGCGTGTGTCCAACACGCCGGGGCGCACCCGGACGCTGAACTTCTTCGACGTGGACCTGGAGCGCGGCGGCGTCCGCCACCAGCTCCGCCTGGCCGACCTGCCGGGCTACGGCTTCGCCAAGGCCAGCAAGGCGGACAAGGCCCAGTGGGAGAAGATGATCACCACCTACCTGGAGAAGCGGCACCGCCTGGAGGCCGTGGTCAGCATCGTGGACGTGGAGGTGGGCCCCACGCCGGACGACCTGGCCACGCTCGACTATCTCCAGGCGCACGACCGCCGGGTGCTGGTGGTGGCCACCAAGGTGGACCGGCTCGTCAAGGCGAAGCGCAAGCCTCGGCTGGTGGAGCTCTCCAAGACAATGGACCTGCCGCTGGAGGTCATCCTCCCGTTCTCCTCCACGGAGAAGCTGGGCGTGGACCAGGTGTGGGGCGCGCTGCTGGACACCTTCGGCAAGTCCACCCGCGTCTGAGGGCCGCCGGCATCATCCGGTAGCCGCCGCTCCCGGTGGGGTTCTGCTCCCGGGCCGGGGGGCGCTGTGGTAGGGACCGCGCCGTGTCCGAAAACGGCAAGGGAAATGGAAGCGACACGCAGCTGGCTCCCCGGGAGCTGCGTCAGCGGTTGATGAGGCTGTCCCCGCGTCAGCGGGTGGACGCCCTCCTGGATGTCGCGGAGGCCCGCGCGCTGGTGCGCTCGATGCCCGCCGAGGACCTCTACGTCACCATCCAGGAGCTGGGGCTCGCGGATTCAACGGAGCTGGTGCAGCTCGCCTCGCCGGGCCAGTTCCGCGCCTTCGTGGACCTGGGCGGCTGGCGGCGGGACGCGCTGGACGCCCACGCCGTCCTCACCTGGCTGCGCGCCGCGCGGGGCGGGGTGGACGACACCGGCGAGTTCCTGCGCAAGCTGCACGGGCTGGATTTGGAGGTGCTCGAAATCCTCCTGCGCGAGTTCGTCGAGGTGCATGACCTGGAGGAGAACCCGGACGTCAACCCGGCGGGCATGACGATGGAGACCCCGGAGGGGCGCTACCTCGTCGAAATCAAGGCGGAGGGCGTGGAGATGTCCGCCGTCCGCTCGCTCCTCAACGACCTCATCGCGGAGAACCCCTTCGAGGCCGTGCGGCTGCTGGAGGCCGTGCGCTGGGAGATTCCCAGTGAGCTGGAGGAGACCGCGTACCAGTTCCGCCGCGGCCGGCTCCAGGACATGGGCTTCCCGTCGCTGGAGGAGGCGGTGTCCCTGTTCAGCCGCGTGGACGTGGCGCCTTCTCCCGCGTCCGCCGCCCGTGCGGGGCTGGCGCCCACCACGGCCCACGTGGACTACCTGGAGGCGGCCTTCCGCGGCCTGACGATGGTGGAGGCGGTGAACGCGGAGGACGAGCTGCGCGAGGTGGCCAGCGCCGCGCTGGTGGCGGACCTGGCGGACCCGGGGGACCTGGACGCCGTCCGCCACGCGAGCGAGACGGTGCGGGACTACCTGTCCCTGGCGCTCGAGCACCTGACGGGCGCGGACCCGGAGCGCGCCACGGACGTGCTGCGCGACACGCCGCTGCGGCGCATCTTCCAGACGGGCTTCTCGCTCACGCTCCAGCTCAAGTTCCGCGCGGACCGGCTGGCGAAGGCGCCGGGCGCCATGCGGGAGGGCGTGCTGATGGTGCTTCCGGAGGAGGCGGCCGCCCTGTCCGCGCTGCGCCAGAAGCGGCCCCGGCGGGCGCTGCGCGTGGAAGGCGCGGAGCCGGTGCCGTTCCGCTCCCGGCGCGAGCTGGCCGCCACCGAGGCGCTGGTGGCCCGCGCGGAGGCCCAGGTGCAGGTGTTCCGGGGTGTGCTGGGCGGCACCGACGACTCGGCGCGCGAGGCCCTGGCCCGCTTCGGCGTGCCCCTGGAGACGCTGGGCCTGGAGCGCCTCTTCGCCGCCGTCGTCGCCATGGCGGTGCTGGAGGAGCGCGCGGACGCGCGTCCGGTGCCGCTGGGGCGGGTGGTGGAGCTGGGCCAGCGCCTCTTCGAAGGCGCTCCGGAAGCGCCGCGCCTGCGCACCTCCGCGGCCGAGCGCGCCCTGAAGGGCCTGGAGCCGGCGGTGGCGCCGGAGGCGCACGCGGAGCTGCGCCGTCTGGTGACGCTGACCCTGTCGCGGTTGTTGGAGGAGCTGGGCACGCCCTGGCTCCAGGACGGGCGGCTGGAGCCGGTGGCCTCGGCGGTTCTTCCCATGGAGAGCAGCCCCCTCCCGTAGGAATTTCAGTCCGGGGCGGCCCGCATGTCCGGCGAGGCCGTCCCGTCCTAGAAGATTCAGGGCTTTGCCCGACAGGGCCCCTGGCATGTCCTCTGCTTTCGCCCAGGCACGCGTATTGGTGCGCGACGCAACTGCCGGGAGGTGGAGTGAATGGTGCTGGGAGAGCAGGGGCAGCGCCGTGACGTGTGGGCCTTCTATGCGCTGACCGCCTTCGCGGCGGTCATGTACGCGGCGCCGGGTGAGTGGATTCCCGCGCTCGCGCCGCTGCGCCTCGCGTTGGTGACGTCGGGGGTGGCGGCGGGACTCATGGTGATGCGCCGGCTGGGGCGGGCGGAGCCACTGTATGTGGACGGCTCGCGCGGTCTGGCGCTGATCGCCTTCTCCACGCTGGCGGTGGCGTCCGTTGGCTGGTCCGTGAATCCGGAGGTGACGACCACCACGGGCATCGAGCTGTTGAAGCTGACGGCCATCTACATCACCTTCGTCAACGTCATCACCACGGGCCGCCGGCTGGCGGTGGTGTGCGGGGCCCTGGTGCTGGCGTCGGTGGTGACGTCCGTGGGCGCCATCAACTGGTACCTGGTGGGCGAGGACCTGGTGGAGGGCTTCCGCGCGCGCTGGGTGGGCGTCTACGCGGACCCGAACCACATGGCCATGAACCTGGCGCTGGTGGTGCCGCTGGCGGTGGCCTTCGTGGCGCGCAAGGGCAGCGGCTGGCTGTGGCGTCTGGCGTGTCTGGCGGCGGCCGTCCTCGCGGTGGCGGCCATCGTCGTCTCGCACTCGCGCGGCGGCTTCATTGGCCTGTCCGCGGCCATGGCGCTGTGGGCCTTCCGAGAGAAGCGCCGCATCCAAGCCATTGTCGTGGGCTCGCTCTTCGTGGTGGGCCTGCTCATCTTCGCGCCGCAGAGCTTCTGGCAGCGCAACGAGACGGTGGCCGAGTTCCACGAGGACGCGTCCGCCATGGGCCGCGTCTACGCGTGGCAGGTGGCCAGCCGCATCAGCCTGGACAAGCCGCTGCTGGGCGTGGGCGCGGGCGGCTTCCGCTACGCGTGGCCCCTGTACGCGCCCCCCGAGGCGCGCCGGGCCTACGTGGCCCACAACATCTTCCTGGACGTCATCGGCGAGCTGGGCTGGGTGGGCTTGCTGTTCTTCATGGTGTTCGCGGGCGGCGCCGCGGGCGGCGCCTTCCAGGCGTCGCGGGACAAGGAGGTGGGGTGGCTGGCGCGGGCCTTGTCCGCGTCGGTGGTGGGCTACCTCGTGTGTGACTTGTTCTCCGGCTACATCCTGTCCGCGCACTGCTACGTGCTCTTCGGGCTGGCGGCGGCGGCGCACCGGGTGGCGCGCGCGTCCGAGGCGGCGGACATGCAACGGGTTCCGGCTTCGCAGGGGCCGGTGGTGGCGACGTGGGAGGGGTCCGGACATGCGGCGTGAGGAGGCGCGGATGGGGCAGGAGCCCCTCCGCCTGGTTCAGTTCACCCGGTCCTTCCACATTGGGGGGACAGAGGTGCAGGTGCTGGAGCTGCTGCGGGGACTGCCGGCCAGCTACCGGCTGCAGGTGTCCGTGCTGGATGATTCGGGGCCGCTGATTGGCGCGGTGTGGAAGCTGGGCCACGCGCCGGCGGCCTTCCCGCTCAAGGGCTCCGTGGTGCAGCCGAACACGGCGTATCAGGTGTACCGCATGGCGCGCTGGCTCAAGGCGAACCGCGTGGAGCTGGTGCACGTGCATGACTTCTACTCCACGATGGTGGCCGTGCCGGCGGCGAAGCTCGCGGGCACGAAGGTCATCGTGGGCCGGTTGGACCTGGCGCACTGGCAGGGGCGGGCGCGCCGCGCGGTGCAGTCACAGCTGTGTCGCATGGCGGACCATGTGATTGGCAACGCGGAGGCCATCCGCCACCAGCTCATCACCGAGGAGGGCCTGCCGGCCTCGCGCGTGACCGTCATCCACAATGGCCTGGACTTGCCGCGCTTCGAGTCCCGCAGGCGCGAAGGGCTGCGCGGCCCGCTCCCCGACACAGGGGACGCGCCGGTGGTGGTCCACGTGGCCAACATGAATCACCCGGTGAAGCGGCAGGAGGACCTGCTGCTCGCGCTGGCGCAGCTGCGCCACACCGGCATCACGCTGCACGCCTTCCTGGTGGGAGATGGTCCGCGCCGGCCGGGCCTGGAGAAGCTGGCCGGTGAGCTGGGCGTGTCCGATTCCGTGCACTTCCTGCGGCACCGCACGGACGTGCCCGCCATCTACGCCCGGGCGACCTTCGGCGTCCTCTGCTCCACCGCGGAGGGCATGTCCAACGCGGTGATGGAGGGCATGGCCGCGGGGCTCCCCATGGTGGTGACGCGCGTGGGCGGCAACACCGACCTGGTCCGCGACGGCGAACGCGGCCTCGTGGTGGACCCCGAGCGCCCCGCACAGCTCGCCCAGGCCTTCCGTCAGCTTCTCGCGAATCCCGAGAAGGCGAGAGGCATGGGGCAGGCGGCGCGGGCCTTCGTGGCGCGCGAGCTCTCCCTGGAGAAGATGGTCCGGCGCCATGACGCGCTGTATCAGCGGATTGCCCGGGGCGCGGACGCCTGAGGGCATGTCAGAGCGGTGTGGATACTGAGTCTCCACCGGGCGCAATGAGGGCGGGGCCGGGGCGTAGGGAGGGGGGCATCACACCTCTCTCGGAGCCCGCACATGGTCCTGCCCTTGCTGCTCATCCTCGCCGCCGCGCCGTCCACCCAGACGTGGACGTTCCATACGGACGGCACGCCTGAAGTTCATATCGGCAATGTTGATGGCGCGGTGCGCGTAGATGCGGTAGACGGGAATGACGTGGTAATCACGGTTGTTAGGGAAGGCTCGAATAGTTCCCGGAACGAAGTGGACGTGGAAGTCGTCCAAGAAAAGGGCGTCATCCGGGCGCGGGTTTGTTGCGGTCCGTGTGAACAAGAGACGCGGTCCTGTCGTCGGAGCGGGCCCGCGGTGAGGTTCACGGCGAAGGTGCCACGGCGGGCGCGTTTGGACGTGGCGACGGTGGGCGGTCCGGTGACGGTGGCGGGCGTGACGGGGCGGCAGTCGCTGGCGACAGTCAATGGCCGTGTGGAAGTGGACGGCTCGGAGGAGCGGTTGGACGTCAGCACGGTGAACGGCACCGTGGCATTGGCACCGCGGAAGGTCGTGACTACTTCTGTGTCCACGGTGGGCGGGGATGTCCGGCTGAAGCTGCCGGCCCAGGCGGATGTGAGATTGGAATTCAATACTGTCGGTGGTCGTTTCAACGACAGTCCCGCGCGGTTGGGCAGTCGCGAGCAGACGTATGGCTCGGGAGCCCATGCGGTGGAGGTCAGCACGGTCGGCGGTTCGCTCACCGTGCAGCCATAGCTTTCGAGGCCCGTCAAGCACTGGGCCCGGGGCGCTCGCCGGTGAAACTCCAAGGCGCCGGCGAGCGCTCATTTTTTGTCCGCGAATTGATGCGGTGCGTCAGCTGACTGTGCCGGGCTCCCGGTGCTCGGCGCCGATGACGTCGCGGACCTGCTTGTAGCCGTCGCGGGCGAGCAGGGTGGCCAGGGCGGGGAGGATGTGTCCCACCATGCCCGGGCCCTCGTAGATGAAGCCCGTGTACACCTGCACCACCGACGCGCCCGCGCGCAGCTTCTCGTAGACGTCCTGCGCGGTGAAGACGCCGCCCACGCCGATGATGGGCAGCGCGCCTCCGCCGCGCAGCCAGGCGCGGCGGATGACGGCGTTGGCCGGCTCGCGGACAGGTGCGCCGGACAGGCCGCCCGCTTCCTTCGCCAGGGGATGCTCGAAGGGCCGGGCCACGGTGGTGTTGGTGGCGATGAGGCCGGCGAGCTTCTGGGCCCGCGCGACATCCACGACCTCGTCCACGGCCTCGGGGGACAGGTCCGGGGCAATCTTGAGGAACAGCGGCTTGCCCGGCGCCACGGTGGCCAGGCGCTCCTGTACGGCGCCCAGGAGCTGTCCCAGCTGCTCGGGCTCCTGGAGCTTGCGCAGGCCCGGCGTGTTGGGGGACGAGGCGTTGACCACCACGTAGTCACCCAGGGGCGCCAGCGCGTCCACACAGGCCACGTAGTCGTCCACCGCCCGCTCCAACGGCGTGTCCTTGTTCTTGCCGATGTTCACCCCCAGCGGGCCCGGGCGCCAGATCTGCATCCGCAGGCGCGCGGCGGCCCGGTCGGCGCCGTGGTTGTTGAAGCCCATGCGGTTGATGACCGCGCGGTGCTCCGGCAGGCGGAACAGGCGGGGGCTGGGGTTGCCGGGCTGCGGCCGGGGCGTGAGGGTGCCAATCTCCACCGAGGAGAAGCCGCAGGCGAAGAGGCCGTCCACCGCCTCCGCGTCCTTGTCCAGGCCGGCGGCCAGCGCCACGGGGTGGGCGAAGCGCAGGCCAGCCACTTCCACGGCCAGGCCGGGCGGGGCGCCCTCCAGGGCCTTCTCACGCAGGGACTCACACAAGTCCCGTGAGCGGCCCAGGTAGCGGAGCCCCGCCATGCCGAGCCGGTGCGCGCGCTCCGCGGAGAGCTGGAAGAGGAGCGAGCGGGTGAGTCCGTACATGGCGTGGCTCAAGCGGGGATGAACGAGGCCTCACGGGCCCAGGCGAGCGTCTGGTCGACCTGCTCGGGCGTGAGGATGCCGTTCTGTTCGATGATGTCGATCTCCCGCCGCATGTCCGTCTCCAGGAGGTAGGGGCCGTCGGTGTTGATGGTGAACTTCACCTTGCGGTCCCAGAAGGTGCGGACGATGTGGCGCAGCTCCTCCACGCCCTCCACGGCCTTGGTGTGCAGGTTGGACGTGGGGCACAGCTCCAGGACGATGTCGCGCTCGCGCAGCACCTTCATCGCGTGCTCGTCGTAGGCGGCGCGGATGCCGTGGCCGATGCGGTGCGGCTGGAGCTTCTCCACCACGGACATGACGCCCTCGGAGCCCGTGCCGCGCGTCTCGCCGGTGTGCACCGTGCACTTGAGCCCGGCGCGGCGGGCGCGCGAGAAGAGGTCCTCGTACTGGGTGACGACCTCCGGCCTCAGCTCCATGGCGTTCGTCTCCGTGCCGGCCAGGTCGATGCCGTACACGCCGCGCGTGCGGTACTTGATGGCCTTGTCCACGATGATGCTGTTGAGCCGGTGGTCGAACTCGCGGGCCAGGCAGAAGATGAGCCCCATCTTCACGCCGTACTCCAGCACCGCGCGGTCCATGCCGCGCAGCGCGGCGTGGATGATGTGGTCCAGGTCCAGCTCGGAGTTCAGGTTGCGCTTCATCGGGTTGAAGCGCAGCTCCATCTGCGTCACGCGGCTGCCGCGGTACTCCTTGCCGATGACCTCGTAGACAGAGCGCTCAATCGCGCTGGGGGACGACTGGATCTTCTCCGTCCAGGTGTGGAGGATCTTCAGGTAGTCGTCCAGGCTCCCCACCTTGCCCGGACGGGAGGTGATGAGCTCCACGAAGTCGAAGTAGTTCTTCACCGGGAGCTTGAAGCCCTGCTGGTGGGCGATGGACCAGAGGATGTGGGGCGCCACAGCGCCACCCACGTGGATATGCAGGTCGATCAGATCGCGTGCCATGGCGGCATGTATGCACAGTGCCGGGCGCGCGTAAAGACTACCGCCGGAGCAGCACGTACACCGCGCCGGTGCCTCCGTCCTGAGGACGTGCGGTGGCGAACGCCAGCACCATCCGGCCAATCCGCTTCTCGGACAGCCACCCCTTGAGTCGCTCCTTCAGCACGGGAATCTGGTCCTTGGAGTTCAAACCGCGCCCGTGCACCACGAGCACGCAGCGCCTCTTCGCGCGGCGGCTGTCACCCAGGAAACGCTCCAGCGCGTCGCGCGCCTCGGCCTGCGTCTTCCCGTGCAGGTCCAGCTGCCCCTGGATGGCGAAGTCGCCCCGGCGCAGCGCGCGCAGCAGGTTCCGGTCAATGCCGGGGCCCGCGCCTTCAATGGACTCGTCCGTGCCGGTGAAGTCAAAGTCGCCCTGGCCGGCGACCAGCTCGGAGAGCTGCGCGAGCGCCTCCGCGTTCTCGTCGATGAGTTCCGGCAGGCGCGGGTTGGGCGCGGGCGCCTCGCCCCGGTGGGTGAGCTGCTGCACGCCGTCCATGGCGGAGTAGAAGAGGGAGGCGTCGTCCTCCTCGCGGACCTTGGGGGCCTTCGTGGCCCGGGGCGGGGGCGCCGCGACCTTGCGCTTCGCGACCTCCGCCGCGGCCTGCTCCTGCGCCTCCTTCTTCTCCTGGTCCTTCATCACCTGGATGGCGGACTTGAAGGGGTTGTTGCTGAAAGCCGCTTCCTTCTTCTTGGGGCCGTTGCGCTGCTGACTCATGGCGGGAGGTGCGTCCTCGTCGTGGGCGACTGTGGGGGATGTAATCCGGCGCTACAGCCCGCGCAGGCGTCGAATCTCTTCATAGGCGTCGCGGACGTGCTGGAAGCGACGGGCGGCCTGCTCGGCGGCCTGCCGTCCGAGGTGGGCGGACTTGTCGGGGTGGTACTCCGCGGCGAGCTGCCGGAAGGCGCGCTTCAC
This sequence comes from Myxococcus sp. AM010, assembly GCF_013372585.1. Taxonomy (NCBI): domain Bacteria; kingdom Pseudomonadati; phylum Myxococcota; class Myxococcia; order Myxococcales; family Myxococcaceae; genus Myxococcus; species Myxococcus sp. AM010. The sequence continues at coordinate 34,545 of NZ_JABXEO010000041.1, read as the reverse complement.
CTCGATATCCGTGGCGTCCGGCGTCAGGCCCAGCGCGGCATAGTGCTCATCTCCGGCGCCCAGGTGCAGGGCGATGATGGCCTGCTCGTCCGCCTCGGAGATGCCCAGGCCCTCGGCGACGCGGCGGAGGACTTCCCGTTCGGAGCGCTGCATGCCGCCGTCGGCCAGCGCCAGCTCGTAGAGCGTGTCCAGCAGCCGGTGCCGCTCGGCCGAGGGGAGCTGGGCATGGCAGGCGCTGACGGCCGCGTCCAGGTCGGGCGGGTGGGCCAGGAAGACCTTGAGGTGGCGCCGGACCAGCTCCAGGGCCTCGGGGCCGTAGCCCAGCGTCGTCTGGAAGTAGCGCCGCACCACGCGCACCTCGTCGCGGCGGACCTCGCCATCCGCGTGGGCCACCTCGACGAACACGGCGCACAAGTCACTGGCGAGCTGCTCGTAGGGCTCCTCCTCGCGAGGCGCGAGCGCCGCCTCCGACGTGGCGTCGTGGGTGAGGGCGTAGGGCGCGTGGGCGAAGTCGGACAGGGCCTCCGGGTCCTCGGGCGGCAGGGCATGCTGGGCGTCGTAGTAGCGCCCCGCGAAGCCGCCTGCGATGAGCAGCAGGACGATGGCCCAGGGGCTGCCCACGAGCAGGCCCGCCATCAACCCCAGCATTGCTCCCAGCACTGTTCCTGCGCCCATGGCCGAGGTTCCGCTCCCTTTCCGGCGGGGGAGTTTCGCATAGAGTGGCCCGCGTGAACGCCCAGTTGATTGATGGCAATGCAGTCGCGGCGCGCGTGCGAGCCGAGGTCAAGGCGGAGGTCGACCGGCTCAAGCAGGAGCACGGCCTGACGCCAGGGCTGGCCGTGGTGCGCGTGGGGGAGGACCCCGCCTCCAAGGTGTATGTCAGCCGGAAGAAGAAGGTCGCCGGGGAGGTGGGCATCCAGTCCTGGGAGCTCCACCCGGACGAGCGCATCACCCAGGAGGCGCTGCTGGAGGTCATCCACCGGCTCAACGACGACGCGGCGGTGCACGGCATCCTGGTGCAACTGCCACTGCCCAGGCACATTGACCCGGACGTCATCATCTCCGCGGTGAAGCCGGAGAAGGACGTGGACGGCTTCCACCCGCTCAACGCGGGCAACCTGCTCCTGGGCCGGCCCACCACCCGGGCCTGCACGCCCTATGGGGTGATGCGGCTGCTGGAGGAGATTGGCTGCGACCCCGCGGGCAAGCGGGCCGTGGTGGTGGGCCGCAGCAACATCGTGGGCAAGCCCATGGCGCTGATGCTGGTCCAGAAGAACGCCACGGTGACCCTCTGCCACAGCAAGAGCGACCTGCGCCGTGAAGTGGAGGGCGCGGACCTCCTGGTGGTGGCGGTGGGCGTGGCCGAGCTGGTCAAGGGCGCATGGCTCAAGCCCGGCGCGGTGGTCATTGACGTCGGGATGAACCGCACGCCGGACGGCAAGCTGGTGGGCGACGTGGAGTTCGCGGCCGCCGCCGAGCGCGCGTCGTTCATCACCCCCGTGCCCGGTGGCGTGGGGCCCATGACCATCGCCATGCTGATGCGCAACACGCTCGACGCGGCCGTGCGCTACGGCCGAGCGCCTGTCGTCACGTAGGCCGTGAGGGTGACGCGCTGGGGTCCTGGTCCCAGCTCCGCCTGCGCGTGCTCGTGCATGGACCAGAGCAGCGAGTCCCACTGCGCGCCCAGCGCCCTGCGCGCCAGCACGACGGGCGCGCTGGAGCGGGTGGTGGCGTCCACCATGGCGGCCGTGGACGGGTAGTCGATGTGGCCTTCCACTTCGTGCACCGTGACGTGGGTGAAGCCCGCGCTGGACATCTCCCGCTGACAGGTGTCGGGGTCGGACAGGGGGATGGCGCCCGGCTGTGACGGCTTCGCGCCAGACTGCTCCCAGAGGCGGGTGTACACGGCGCGCAGCTCCTTCGAGCGTTCAAAGGGCGTCCAACTGGACACGACGGCCCGGCCGCCCGGCTTGAGCACCCGGTGAAGCTCCTGGAAGCCGCGCGCCCGGTCCGGGAAGAACATCAGGCCGAACATGGAGAAGGCGGCGTCGAACGCGCTCGCCTCGAACGGCAGCGCCATGCCGTCACCCTCCTGGATGTCGATGTCGAGCTTCGCCTCCGCGGCCCGGGCGCGCAGGGCGGAAATCATCTCCGGGGAGAAGTCCACCGCCGTGACGTGGGCGCCGTCGCGCGCGGCGAGCAGCGCGAGCGTTCCCGGCCCCGTGGCGACGTCCACGACACGCGTCCCTCGCGCCACGCCGGCCCGGAGCAGGGCATCCCGGGAGAACGTCTCGAAGGCGGGCATCAGCTCGCGCACGTACTCGGGCGCCACCAGGTTCCAGGCCTCGGGTTGGGCAAGGGGCGATACGGCGGACATCGGGGCTCCTGGACGGGGGGCTCGGCATGGCCCGGTTCGCGTGGCAGCCTGCATGGCGAGTCCTGGAGGCGCAATTTTGTTGCGACAGCCACGACACCGTTGGGGAGGCAACACCATGCCGAGTCGCGAGGAGCAGCTTGCCGGGGGAATCTACGGACTGCTGGTGGGGGATGCGCTGGGCGTGCCCTACGAGTTCCACGCGCCCGCGCGGATTCCACCGCCCGAGGACATCGACTTCCAGCCGCCCGAGGGCTTCCAGCGCGCGCATGACGGGGTTGCGCCGGGGACCTGGTCCGACGATGGCGCGCATGCGCTGTGCCTGCTGGACTCGTTGCTCTTCCATGGACGGTTGGACCCGGAGGACCTGGGCCGCCGTCTGGTGAACTGGCTGGAGTGGGGCTACCTCGCGGTGGACGGCCAGGTGTTCGACGTGGGCATCCAGACGCGCACGGCCCTGGCCTCGGTCCACGCCGGGACGCCCGCGCTGATGGCCGGCCCCAAGGGCGAACAGGACAACGGCAATGGCGCGTTGATGCGCGTGCTGCCCTTGGCGCTCTGGCACTCCGGCAGTGACGCGGAGCTGGCGGCGGACGCGATGACCCAGTCGCGCGTCACGCATGGCCACCCGCGCTCCCAGGTGTGCTGCGCGCTGTATTGCCTGTGGGCCCGTCGCATCCTGCAGGGCGCGGGTGCTTCGGACGCCTGGACGGGCGCCGTGGAGACGCTCCGCGAGCTGTATCCCGAAGGCGCTGAAGCCCGCACGGAGCTGGACACGCGCGTCCTGCCTCCGGGCTGGGAGTCGCTGCGCGGCACGGGCACGGGCTACGTGGTGGATTGCCTCCGCTCCGCGCGCCAGTGTGTGACCGAGCACGACACCTACGAGCAGGTGGTGAAGGCCGCGGTCCGCCTGGGCCGGGACACCGACACCACCGCCGCGGTGGCGGGAGGCATCGCCGGGCTCCTCCACGGCGTGGAGGGCATCCCCGCGCGCTGGCGTGAGGCATTGCGCGGGGGCGAGCTGTTGCAGCCCCTGCTCCAGAGCCTGTTCAACGCTTGTTCAATCCCTGTTGATGGAACGAGCGGGTGACGGTGTGTTTCACACCGTCATCAACGAGCCCCGAGGGCGAGTTGCATGTTTCTGTCGGAACAGTCTGCTTATTCCGACAAGTTTGGATTGCCAGGAGGGTGTCAGGGGTTAGGATGGCGACTCATCCGGGGGGGCCGGTATGGCCGGGGTGAGTCACGCAATGATTGACCAGGAAGTGGGCGCACCTGTGCTTCGGGGGCGATTCGGCCATACACGCGGGGAGGACGTGCGAACGGAGGCTCCCGTGTCCACGGAGGCCTCCGGCAGCAGGGTGCTCGCACGTGGGGTCGACGCGCTGGAGGTGCGGGTGGAGGCACTGCTCGGCGAGCACCTGGAGGCCGTGCGACGGCGGGTGGACTCGCGCTTCGCCGTGCTGATGGTGGGGCAGTGGCTGGTCGCCATCGCGGTGGCGGCGGTGCTGTCGCCCTTCGCCTGGCAGGGGACGTCGCGGGTGGTGCATCCCCATCTGCACGTGGCGGGGGTGTTGGGCGGCCTGCTGTCCGCCTTCCCGCTGGTGCTGGTGCGGCTGCGGCCCGGGGACGTCGCCACGCGGCACGTGGTGGCGGTGGCGCAGATGCTCTGGGCCGCGCTCTTCATCCACCTGACGGGGGGCCGCATCGAAACGCACTTCTACGTGTTCGGCTCGCTGGCCTTCCTGGCCTTCTACCGGGACCCGGCGGTGATGGCGACCGCCACCGTCACGGCGGTGCTGGAGCACTGCCTGCGCGGCATCTGGTGGCCGGAGTCCATCTTCGGCGTGTCGAATCCGGCGTGGTGGCGCTTCCTGGAGCACGCCTTCTGGATGGTGTTCGTCAACGGGGTGCTGGTGATTGCGTGCCGCGAGACGCTGGGGGAGATGCGGCGCGTGGCGGTGCAGCAGGTGTTGCTGGAAGGCGCGTACGCGAACGAGCGCGTGGACCATGAGCATGCGCTGGCGCGCGTGCGCCGGGAGCTGAGCTCCTACCGCGAGCAGGCCGCGCGGGTGGAGAAGCTGGCGGCGGTGGGGCGGATGACGGCGACGGTGAGCCACGAGCTGCGCAACCCGCTGGCCGCGGCCCGCACCGCCAACGCCGTGGTCGTCCGTCACCTGCGCAAGCTGGACGTGACGCTGGCGGACCAGCGGCTCCAGCGCTTCCTGGAAATCATCGAGCGTGAGCTGGCGGTGTGCTCCCGCATCTCCTCCGAGCTGCTGGACTTCGCTCGCGAGCGTCCGCTGGAGCTGCGGCCCTGCTCGCTGCACGCGTTGATGGAGGAGGTGCTGGACGTGGTGCCGGCCCGCGAAGGTGTGCGCATCCAGAACAGCGTCCCCCCTTCGCTGGCGCCGCCCTGGGTGGACCGCGAGCTGCTGCGCAAGGTGCTCATCAACCTGGTGCAGAACGCTGTGGAGGCCATGCCCGAGGGCCGTCCGGGCCGGGTGGACGTGTTCGCGGAGGGCGGCAATGGAAGCGCCTTCATCATCCGCGTGTCCGACAATGGCATGGGCATTTCGGAGGCGATGCAGGAGCGCATCTTCGAGCCGCTCTTCACGACGAAGCCCGCGGGCACGGGCCTGGGCCTGTCGGTGGTCGCCAGCGCGGTGCGGCAGCACGGCGGCACCCTGCGCGTGGAGAGCCGGGATGGGGAGGGCAGCGTCTTCACGCTCTGCCTCCCGGCGGGTTGCCAGGCCGCCGAAGTCGCCCTCTAGCTCCAGGACACCTCGTACTCGCTGTCCAGAAGTCCCGTGGCGCGCCCGTGAATGTGCGTGCCGCGGGCGCCAACGGCGGCCAGCGCCGCGCGCAGCACGCCCTCGTGGTAGCTGTGTGGCATGAAGTCGCGGAACATGTTGAGGCGGCCCTGGCGCTCGCCCATCCACTCCACATCCCGCTCGCCGTAGCTGACGGCGGTGCTGTAGCCGGACGGCAGGTTGCTGACGAGCCGGCGCGGGCAGCCCCCGGACAACGCCAGGAAGCTGCGCCCCACCACGGTGCTCAGGAAGTCCTGGGCGGACCGGGCGCCAATGGTCCGCATGGCCGCCTCGAAGCCGCCCAGCCGCGGCGCCAGCAGCCCCGCGGCGCTGAAGGACAGCCGCAGGAAGCTGGTGATGGGGTACAGGAAGAAGGGCACGAAGGCGCGCTCGCGCGAGGCCGCCAGGCACCGCGCCGCGGCCGCCTCTCCCGCCTCCTGCCGGACCACGTCCAGCGCCCCCAGGAAGAACATCCCCCGGGCGCGGTCCTTGTCCTCGGCGCGGCTCAGCCGCCGAGCCAGCTCCGTCAAAGGTTCAGGCGTTCCCCGCTCGACCCCAAACGCAATCATGGCCACCCCCCGCGCTGGGAGGTGACGCTGGACGTCCGCGCCCCTCCTCGTGTGGCTCTGAAAGTGAGGGAAATCGAGAAAGGGTGAAAGCCCGCACGGCTACGACCCCGGGGCAGGGGGGAGCGCCATGGGTGAACAGAGCGAGGGCCGCGTCAGAGGGAGCGCCAGGCTCCAGGCGCCAGGAGGCGTGGCCGCGGGCGGTGTGGCCTGAACAGCAATTCACGGCGGTGGGCCGACGCTCCAACCGCCGCGTTTTGAACGCTCAGGCCTGGAAGGCTTCGCGCACCCCGTCGCGGCGCAGGGTGAAGAGCATCCACACGGCCACGGGGACGCCAATGACGCAGCCGGGAGACAGGATGTAGAGCGCGGTGATGCCGCCCACCGTGGCCAGGCCGTAGCCCTTCAGGTTGAGCGCGCAGATGGCGCCCCAGGCGGACAGCACCCCGCAGAGGATGCCCACGAGCAGCATGAGCGCCAGCGTGGGCGACAGCTCCAGCGTGGACGCCTCCGCCCCCGCGGGGACGAAGGGGGAGGTCACCTTCAGCGCCGCCAGCACGAACCCGGCGATGTTGTAGATGACGTTCAGCACGCCCACGCACAGCAGGAAGAAGGCGGGCGGGCGGATGATGTTGAGGACCTTGTGGCGCGGGTCGTCTTTGGGCAGGTGGATTCCAGGACCACTCATGAACGGGCTCGCAGTGCGCTCACGATCATCCGCGTCGCCGGGGACTTGTTGAGCGTGTAGAAGTGGATGCCAGGCACGCCGCGCGACAGCAGCTCCATGCACTGCACCGTCGCATGCGCCACGCCGAGCTGGGCCATGGCCTCCGGGTTGTCCTTCACCCTTTCGAGCTGCAACGCCAGGCGCATGGGCACGGTGGCTCCGCACAGGCGCGTGAATCGTTGGATCTGCTCGTAGTTGGTGATGGGCATGATGCCGGGGACGATGGGGACGTTGATGCCCGCGCGGCGCGCCCGCTCCACGAAGTCGAAGTAGAACGCGTTGTCGAAGAAGAGCTGCGTCACCACGAAGTCCAGGCCGGCATCCACCTTGGCCTTGAGATGACGCAGGTCGTCGTCACGGGAGGGCGTCTCCACGTGGCCCTCCGGATAGCACGCTCCCCCGAGGCAGAAGTTGAAATCCTCTTCTCGGATGAATCGCACCATCTCCGACGCGTAGCGGAAACCCCCGGACACGGGCTCGAAGCGTGTCTGGCCCTTGGGCGGGTCTCCGCGCAGCACCAGGACGTTGTCCACCTTCGCGGCCGACAGCCGCTCCAGCACGGTGCGCAGCTCCGCCGGGGAGTGGCCCCCGCACGTCAGGTGCGCCATCGCCTCGATGCCCGTCTCCTGCTTGATGCGCAGCACCAGGTCCACCGTCTTGGTCCGGGTGCTGCCGCCCGCGCCTTCCGTCACGGAGACGAACCCCGGCTGCAGGGTCGCCAGGTCTTCCAGCGCCTTGAGCAGGTTCTTCTCGCCCTCGTCCGTCCGGGGCGGGAAGAACTCGAAGGAGAAGCACGGGTCGGAGGGATTCAACCGATTACGAATCTTCATGTTGCCTCCAGTGTAGACGCTCCGCGTCGTCCTTGATCGGGCAAGTCTCGCGGCTATAGTCCGCGCCGTTTTCCACACCCCTCCAGGAGAAGAAGATGGCCCGGCACACGCCCCTCAACGAGGCTCACCGCAAGCTGGGGGCCCGGATGGTCGACTTCGCTGGTTGGGACATGCCCGTCCAGTACAGCTCCGTCATCGGCGAGCATGAGGCCGTGCGCACCGGCGTTGGCCTGTTCGACGTCTCCCACATGGGCGAGGTGGAGTTCACCGGCCCCGGCGCCCTGGAGACGGTCAACGCGCTCATCTCCAACGACCTGGCCCGCATCGCGGACGGGCAGGCGGTCTACGCGGGCCTGCTCGACGAGCGGGGCACCTTCGTGGACGACGTCGTCGCCTACCGCTTCAGCCCCGAGCGCATCCTCATCTGCGTCAACTCCAGCAACCGCGAGAAGGACTTCGCGTGGATGAAGACGCACGCCAGGGGCGTGGCGCCGGTGGACCGGAGCGACGACTACGCGCAGATTGCCGTGCAGGGGCCCAAGGCCGCCGGCCTGGTCCAGCGCCTGACGAAGACGGACCTGTCGAAGCTCGGCACCTACCGCTTCACCGAGGGCGAGGTCGCCGGCGTGAAGTGCCTCATCTCCCGCACCGGCTACACCGGCGAGGACGGCTTCGAGCTGTACAGCGCGGCCGGCGACGCGGTGGTGCTGTGGGACGCGCTGCTCACCGAAGGCCAGCGGGACGGCGTGAAGCCGTGCGGCCTGGGCGCCCGTGACAGCCTCCGCACGGAGATGAAGTACGCGCTCTACGGCAACGACATCGACGACCAGCACACCGCGCTGGAGGCCGGGCTGGGGTGGATCGTCAAGCTGGACAAGGCGGCCTTCATCGGCAAGGAGGCGCTGGTGGCGCAGAAGGCCGCGGGCGTGAAGCGCAAGCTGGTGGGCTTCGAGCTGACCGGCAGCGGCATCCCGCGCCACGGCTACGCCATCCTCAAGGACGGCGCGCCGGTGGGTGAGGTGACCAGCGGCACCCTGGGCCCCACCGTGAAGAAGGCCATTGGCATCGGCTACGTGCCCACCGCGCTGTCCGCGGAGGGCTCCACCTTCGACGTGGACATCCGCGGCCGCGCGGTGCCCGCCGTGGTGGTGAAGACTCCGTTCCACAAGAAGCCCTGAAGCATCCTCGTTCCAGACAGGAGCAACGACATGGCCGACAACATCCCCGGCGACCTGAAGTACACCCGTGAGCACGAGTGGGCCCGCGTCCAGGGCACCTCGGTGGTGGTGGGCGTCACGCAGCACGCGCAGGAGTCCCTGGGCGACGTGGTCTACGTGGAGCTGCCCAAGGTGGGCGCCACGGTGACGGAGGGCAAGCAGTTCGGCGTCATTGAGTCCACCAAGGCGGTGTCGGAGCTGTACTCGCCGCTGACGGGCAAGGTGGTGAAGGTGAACGACGGCCTGTCGGACAACCCCTCCGCCGTGAACACCGACCCCTATGGTGCCGGCTGGATCGTGGAGATCGAACCCTCGGACCCCAAGCAGGTGGACGGACTCCTGGACGCCGCCGCGTACACCGCCCTGCTCCAGAACAGCTGAGAGTGAAGGGACGGGGACTGGCTGTTAGGGACGGTCCTCGACTTCTCGACGCACGACTCGCCCGCGAGCCCCAAAGCCATGTCCTTGAACTGGAAGTATCAGGAGCCGTTTGCCGGCCGTCACAACGGCCCGGATGAGACCGAGCTGAAGCAGCTGTTGTCCGCGCTGGGCGTGGACTCGCTCGATGCCTTCATCGACCAGGCCGTCCCGCCCGTCATCCGCGCCAAGGCGCCGCTGAAGCTCGCGACCGCGCGCGGCGAGCACGAGCTGCTGGCGGCCCTGGAGTCCATCGCCGCGAAGAACCAGGTGTTCCGGTCCTTCATCGGCATGGGCTACCACGACACGCACACGCCGAACGTCATCCTCCGCAACGTCTTCCAGAACCCCGGCTGGTACACCCAGTACACGCCCTACCAGGCGGAGATTTCACAGGGCCGCCTGGAGGCGCTGCTCAACTTCCAGACGTTGGTCATGGACCTGACGGGCCTGGAGGTGGCCAACGCCTCGCTGCTGGATGAAGGCACCGCCGCCGCTGAGGCCATGGCCCTGGCCGTGCACCTCAAGGGCGAGGAGTCCGGCGCGGCCTTCTTCGTGTCCGACGCCTGCCACCCGCAGACGGTGGACATCGTGCGCACCCGCGCCCAGCCGCTGGGCGTGGAGGTGGTGGTGGGTGACCACCGCACGGTGGACCTGGGCTCGAAGAAGTTCGTGGGCGCGCTGGTGCAGTACCCGGCCACGGACGGCGCGGTGTTTGACTACCGGGCCTTCGGCGAGCAGGTGCACGCCGCGGGCGGCCTGTTCGTGGTGGCCGCGGACCTGCTCAGCCTCACGCTGCTGACGCCGCCGGGGGAGTTCGGCGCGGACGTGGCGGCGGGCAGCGCCCAGCGCTTCGGCGTGCCCATGGGCTATGGCGGTCCGCACGCGGGCTACTTCGCCACGAAGAGCGCGTACACGCGCGTCATGCCCGGCCGCATCATCGGCGTGTCCGAGGACGCGCAGGGCCGCCGCGCGCTGCGCATGGCGCTCCAGACGCGCGAGCAGCACATCCGCCGAGAGAAGGCGACGAGCAACATCTGCACCGCGCAGGTGCTGCTGGCCGTCATCGCCAGCATGTACGCCGTCTACCACGGCCCCTCCGGGCTGAAGGCCATCGCCGAGCGCGTACATGGCCTCACGGTGCTCTTGGCGCGCGGGCTGGCGAAGCTGGGCCTCAAGCTGAAGCACGAGCAGTACTTCGACACGCTGCGCGTGGAGCTGACGGCCGCGCACGTGCGCGCGGTGCTGGGGGCCGCCGAGGCGGCGCGGATGAACTTCCGCCGCATCGACGAGAAGACGCTGGGCGTGTCCCTGGACGAGACGACGCGGCCCGCGGACGTGGAGGACATCCTGGCGGCCTTCGCCACCGGCACCGGCAAGTCCTCCGCGCCGGTGCTGGCGGACCTGGTGGGTGACGGCGTGGAGAGCGCCGTGTCGCAGGCGCTGCGCCGCTCCAGCGCGTACCTCACGCACCCCGTCTTCAACAGCTACCACTCCGAGACGGAGATGCTGCGCTACATCCGGCGGCTCGAGGCGAAGGACCTGTCCCTCACGCACTCGATGATTCCGCTGGGCAGCTGCACCATGAAGCTCAACGCCACCGCGGAGATGATTCCGGTGACGTGGCCCCAGTTCGGGCGGCTGCACCCGTTCGCGCCCACCTCGCAGGCGGCCGGCTACAAGGTCATCTTCGAGCAGTTGGAGCAGATGCTGACGCAGGTGACGGGCTTCGCGGGGTGCTCGCTCCAGCCCAACGCCGGCAGCCAGGGGGAGTACGCGGGCCTGCTCGTCATCCGCGCGTACCACCAGAGCCGCGGCCAGGGGCACCGGAACGTGTGCCTGATTCCGTCCTCCGCGCACGGCACCAACCCCGCCTCGGCGGTCATGGCGGGCTACAAGGTCGTCGTCACCAAGTGCGATGAGAACGGCAACATCGACCTGGATGACCTGCGCGCCAAGGCGGAGGCGCACAAGGACGCGCTGGCCGCGCTGATGGTGACGTACCCGTCCACCCACGGCGTGTTCGAGGAGGAGATTCGCGAAATCTGCGCCATCATCCACGAGCGCGGCGGCCAGGTGTACATGGACGGCGCCAACCTCAACGCGCAGGTGGGCCTCACGGCGCCGGGACTGATTGGCGCGGACGTGTGCCACATCAACCTGCACAAGACGTTCTGCATCCCGCACGGCGGCGGCGGCCCGGGCATGGGCCCCATCTGCGTGGCCAGCCACCTGGTGAAGTTCCTGCCGGGGCACCCCGTCATCCACACGGGAGGCTCGGAGGCCATTGGCGCCATCTCCGCGGCGCCGTGGGGCAGCGCGAGCATCCTGCTCATCTCGTGGATGTACATCGCTATGATGGGCGGGGAGGGCCTCACCCAGGCCACCAAGCTGGCCATCCTCAACGCCAACTACGTGGCCGAGCGGCTCAACGCGCACTACCCGGTGCTGTACCGGGGCAAGCGCGGCAAGGTGGCGCACGAGTGCATCGTCGACCTGCGCCCGCTCAAGAAGACGGCCGGCGTGGAGGTGGAGGACGTGGCCAAGCGGCTCATGGACTACGGCTTCCACGCGCCCACCGTGTCCTTCCCGGTGGCGGGCACGCTCATGATTGAGCCGACGGAGAGCGAGTCCAAGGCCGAAATGGACCGCTTCTGCGACGCGATGATCGCCATCCGTCAGGAGATTCGGGACATCGAGGAGGGCCGCATGCCCAAGGACAACAACGTCCTCAAGCACGCCCCGCACACCGCGCGCGTCGTCGCCGCGCCGGAGTGGAACCGTCCCTACTCGCGGGAGCAGGCCGTGTTCCCCACGCCGTGGGTCCGTGACAACAAGTTCTGGCCCTCCGTGGGCCGGCTCAACAGCGTGCTCGGTGACCGGAAGCTGGTCTGCGCGTGCCCGCCCATCGAGGACTACATGACGCCGGAGCCGAAGCCCGCCACGGCCTGACGCGCACCGCGCATCGAGTGGTGACACAGGCCGTCTCCCTCCGTGGGGAGGCGGCCTTTGTCGTCACACAGGGGCGGCCATGGCGCCGCGGTCCGGCTCCACGTGGACCACCACGTCCACCACCTGGGGATAGGCGGCTTGCAGCGTGCGCTCCACCCGGTCCGCCACCTCGTGGGCCTGCGCGGTGGTGAGCTGCGGGTCCACCTCGATTTTGAGGTCCACGTAGACGCTCTCCTCCATGCCGCGGCTGCGCACGTCGCGGCAGGAGCGCACGCCCGGGATGGCCAGCGTGTGCCGCTTCACCTCGTCCGGCTCCAGGCGCGCCGTGTCGGAGAGGATGCCCACCGCCTGCCGGACGATGCCGTAGGCCACCCAGGCCACGAACACCATCACCGCCAGCGCAATCAGCCCGTCCGCGCGCGGGTAACCCAGCCACACGAGCAGCAGGGAGCCGAGCACCGCCAGGGTGACGTAGACGTCGGACATCGTGTGGCTCGCGTCCGCCAGCAGCAGGGAGCTCTTGTACTTGCGCCCGTAGTGCCGCTCCACCCGCGTCACCACCATGTTCACCACCAGGGTGAAGGCCATGACGGCCGCCATGGTGCCCGTCACCTGCGGGTGCTTGTCGTTGAGCACCGAGTCGAGCGCCATGCGCCCCAGCTCCAGCATGCCCACGCCAATCATCGCGCCGATGCCCAGCGACGCGAGCGCCTCGAACTTGCCGTGGCCGTAGGGGTGGTCCTCGTCCGCCGGGCGTGACGCCACGCCCATGGCCACCAGCCCCAGCACGTTGGAGCCGCCGTCGATGAACGAGTGCAGCCCGTCCGCCGTCACCGCCGCGGACTGGCTGAGCATCCCGAAGAGCAGCTTGGCGCTGGCCACCACCCAGTTGGCCACGAGGATGCCCAGCAGCACGTGGCGGACCTTCCGGTTCCGCTCCTGCTGCGCGAGGTTTCTGTCGGTGAGCGTCGTTGCTTCCACGCGCCGCACGGTACTTCAGTGCGCGCTCAGTTGGGCTGGCGGAACAGCCGCATCTTCGGGCCCCCGCCCATCTCCATGAAGAAGCCGAACTGGAACTTCACCTTGGCGTCGTCCGACAGCAGGCCGGGCGGCGGGTTGGGGAAGGGCTGCGCGCGTTTGAAGGACGACACTGCCTCGAAGTCGAGGAAGTCGAGCCCGCTGCTCTTCTCCACCTGGATGTCCATCACCTGGCCGCGCTCGTCGAGCGTGATTTGCAGCAGCGTGTACCTGTCTCTCCCCGTGTAGATGCCACCGGTGGGGTCCCTGCGGCGCAGCTGGTCGTTGGGGTTCCAGTGCATGCCCACGCTCTGCTTCACGCGGTTGAAGAAGCTGGCGTACTTCCACTCGCGCGTGTTGAGGAGGGTGCCGTCGCCTTCCTCGGCGTCCTGCAGGTGGTCATTGGGCGCGGCGCCAAGGACCTTGTCCATGACGGCGCGCGACGGCGTCAGCGACGCCAGCCCCGGAGCGCCCGCGCGGCCCGTGGAGCCGGCTTCCTCGCCGCCGGTGCCGGGCTGGATGTTGAGGCGCTTGGAGTTGCCCACCACCTCGTCGCTCTCGTTCTGGTTGTTCACTTCCACGCCCGGGCCTGGCGACGTCGGGTCCGTCTTCATCGCCACCTCGCTCTTCTTGCGGGCGTCGGGAATCTCGAAGGCGGGCTTCTGGCCACCCTGGGACACGGGCCGGTCGTCGTCGCCCATGCCGTTGTTGCCGGCCATTCGCGGCGGCGTCTGGGCGTCCGTGTTCTGGCCTTCCTGATTCTGCGGCGCCGTCCGCTGGGGCATGGCGTTCCGGTAGAAGGGCGTCTGCTCCCGCGCGCGCGTCTCCTTGTTCACGCGGTTGTTGCTCTCCGCGAGGTACTTCGCGTTCGGGTCCACCTCGTTGTTGCCGGGCGCGACGTCCACCACCTGCCCCTTGGGCGGCTCGTCGGGCTTCTTCTCCTCCGGCTTCTTGTCCTGGGCCTTGGGACGCTCCGACGCCTGGGACTTCGTCTGGGGGGAGGCCTTGCCGCGGTTCTGCGCCCATTGATCGGCGGTGAGCGGGCGCACGGCCACGGAGGTGGGCCGCGTCACGGGCTTGCGCGCCTTCCCGTCGCCCTGGAACGAGCTCGTCAGCAGCAGGGTGCCAACGTAGACGGCATGGAGGAGCAGGGCGAGCGCAACCGCCGCGGCGAAGCGCCCCGCGGAGGACCCCTGCCGCTTCCGGCGGCGCCAGTTTGTTGGAGAACCCGTGCTCACGGCGGGATGATAAACCTCCGAACGGGCGGACTAGTCCCGTCGCGTTCAAGGATAACCCCTCCCAACCTCAATAGATGGGGGCCACCGCGGCACCGTTGAAGTAGTGACGGAGGATGTCCTGGTAGCGCTGCCCGGCCTCCGCCCGGCCGATGGCGCCCGTCTGGCACATTCCTACGCCGTGCCCCCAGCCCCCGCCACGGAAAAGCCAGCCGGTGAGCTCGCCCTCGGCGTCCCGCTCGGCCACCACCACCGCCATGCTGCTGTTGAGCATGCCGAACAGGCGGCGGATGTTGAGCTCGCCCCGGACCTGGGTGGCCCCCTGGTCTCCGGACACCGACAGCACGGCCGCGCGGCCGGAGACGCCCCGGTCCGTCAACGCCAGGGCCTGGACGCGCCCCACGCCCAGCCGCTTCAGGCGGGTGTCCACCTGCTCGGCCGTGAAGCGCTTCTCCCACCGGAACTTGCTGGGCTGCGCGAAGCTGGACAGCCGGCAGGCCGCCGGGAGGTTGGCGGTCGTCAGCCAGCGCTCCAGGCTGACGGGCAGGGGAATGGCGCCCACGGGGCCGATGACGTCCGGGCGGCCGCGCAAGCTGGGGTCCGGAGCCCCGCCCCACACCACGTCATTGTCCTCGGTGTGTCCGCCGCAGACGGCGCTGTAGACGGAGTCCACCAGGCGGCCGTCCTCGCTGAAGAGGCCTTCGCCCCGGGTCGCCTCCACGGCGGCGGTGGTGCTCGCGGCCTCACCGGTACGGCCCCGGTAGACGGCGCAGTGCTGCTCCGAGCACAGGAGGTAGGGGTCCGCCAGGTGCTTGATGCCCACCTTCGCCAGCACCTCTCCGCGCGCGGTGACGGCCTGGGCCTTGAGCGCCTCTGAGTGGGCCCGGGCGAAGATCTCCGCGGGGACCAGGCCCTTGAGCAGGTCCTCCAAGGGGACGACGTTCACCACCGCCAGCCGGCCCGAACGGTCCACGACGAGCTGGAGCGCGCCCCGGAACGTGCGGTCCTCGAAGCCGTGGAAGGAGTAGCCCACCCCGTATTCGACCTGGCGCACGTCGAAGCCCCCGCCGTCGGGCGTCTCGGCGTCCAGCCGGTCCTGGGCCATGCCCACGACGACGCCCGCCTCGTCGCGCACCTCCAGGATGGCCTTGGCGGGCGTGCGCACCTCTTCGAACAGGGTCGTCTGCACGCCGTGGCTGCGCAGCAGCTCCGCCTGCTTCCGCCCGGCCGCCTCGGGGGTGAGGACCTCGTCCACCAGCAGCAGGGTGCGCCGGTTGTCGATGACCTTCCCGGCGATGCCGTAGACGGAGCCCAGCACCTGGGCCCGGACCGCGAGCCCCTTCTCGCGCCATGACTCCAGCGCCGCCTGGAGGCCCGCGCGGTCGGCCATGCGGAACTCGGCCAGCTGTACGCGCGCGGACAGCACCGCCGGGCTCCCCTGCGTCACCCGGACCGTCCAGCGCGTGCCCGCCGCCGCGTCGAGCATCTTCTCGTCGGGCCCTCCGAAGCGCAGGCGCATCCGGCCTCGCGGGGAGAAGGTGACCTCGCTCCGGCCCTCCATCAGGCGCACCGGGACGCGTGGCTCACCGCCACGGAAGTCCAGGCGCTTGAGGTCTCCCGGCGTGGGAATCCCCTGGGCCAGCGGGTCCTCCAACGGCGGTGGCGCCGTGCCCGTTGACGGCGCCTCATGGCCTTGGCTGTGTCGCGGTGGTGCTTCCGGGGACGCTTCGCGCTCCTGTGGGCCCGACGTGGCCTCGGACGATGACACGACGGCCGGTCCGGTCGCGGATGCACGGGGACTGTCAGCCGCGGGTTTCGAGGCCGCGCAGGCGGAGAGCAGGACGGCGGCGAGAAGCTGTGTGACGGCGTGGCGCACGGGGGGCGCCACCGTACTGTCGCACCTCCAAGCTGTCACGGACCGTTCGCCGTGCCCCCGCCGGGCAGGCTGGCGGGTACGTGTCGGGGCGTGAGGGGATGAATAGCGCACAGGGCTTCCCGCGTTGCCCCTGCTCATGAAAATCCGACACGGCAACTGCCTGAAGCTGACGTTCCTGGCCACGAGCATGCTCCTGCTGAGCTCGACGGCCTGCTCGGGCTCCGACAGTGGAGGGCTGCCTGTGCCCGCTCAGCCCCCGGCCCCTCGCCCCGTGCCCTCGCCCGAGCCTGGGCCGGCGGAGTCGCCCACGCCCACCCGGACCTTCACCACGCGTCCGCCCGTCGGCGTGCAGGCGGTGGCGGGGACTCCGGTGGCCGCGCTGCCGGACCACACGGACCACGCCAACATCGAGGACCCTTCGCCTCAGCCAGCCGTCAACGCCACGGCGATGAGCGTCGCCGCCGAGGCCCCCGTCTACACCCGCGAGTGGGTGGTGAGCACGTCTGGCAACGACGCCGGGGACGGCAGCGCCGCGCAGCCGTTGCTCACCCTCAACAAGGCCATCAGCCTGGCCAGCCCGGGCGAGCTCATCCGTGTCCTGCCCGGCACCTACGCGGAGCGCGTCATCATCGGTGACAACGCGAAGCCGGGCACGGCCGACGCGAAAATCACGCTCCAGGGAGAGGGCAACCCGCGCATCGTCCTGGGCCCCGGCGAGCACGGGCTGGTGCAGGTGCGCCAGCCGCATTGGATCATCGACGGCTTCGACATCGACCTGGAGGGCCAGACGCCCTTCGCCGTCACCTTCGAGGGCGACGTGACGGGCTCGATGCTCGTCAACTCGGACCTGCACGGCGGCACGGGCGGCGGCGCGGTGACGACGTTCAACCACGCCACCGGGCCCATCATCGAAAACAACCACATCCACGACTTCGTGAAGACCACCGGCAACGAGGACTCGCACGGCGTCGTGGTGCAGCCCACGTCGCGCGACGTCACCGTGCGCAACAACGACATCCACGACAACTCCGGTGACTCCGTGCAGTGCCTGGGGCCCGAGGGCTTCAGCAACCTGGCGCCCGCGGAGAACCTGCTGGTGGAGAACAACCACTTCTACGCCAACCGTGAGAATGCCGTGGACATCAAGACGTGCTACGGCGTGACGCTCCGCAACAACCGGATGCACCACTTCCTCCCGAGCTCCACGGCGCGAGGGGACGTCGTCGTCATCCACTACTCCGCGAGCAACGTGCTGGTGGAGGACAACGAAATCTACGACGGCGCCAAGGGCATCGCGGTGGGCGGCAACCACGAAGGCGCCATGCCCACCGGCGTCGTCATCCGCCGCAACCGCGTCTACGACATCACCGAGGCCGGAGGCGGGGAGGGCACGGGCATCCGCCTGGAGAACTCGCGGGGGACCACGGTGGTGAACAACACCGTCACCCGCGCGGCCACGGCGCTCGTCATCGGCCATGGCACCGGCGGCCCCACCCAGTCCCCCGTGGTGCGGAACAACATCTTCGCGGAAGCCCCCATCGCGGTGAACCTGGGCCCGATGGCCCCGGGGATGAAGATGGGCAACAACCTTTTCCCGGCGGGCGCCCAGTTCAAGCAGGACGGCGAGCCCGTGGACCTCACGGCCTACCAGTCCACCTCGGGAGACACCACCTCACGCCTGGGCTCGGCGGACCTCGGGGCGGCGTTCGCGCCGGGGCCCATGGCGCAGGACTCGGGCGCCGACATCGGCATTCCGTTCTGCGGCGGCGGACCGGACATCGGCGCGGTGGAGCTGGGCTGCTGACCCGTCCACTCCGCCCCTGAAAAGGACAAGGCCCGATGCGGAGTGACTTCCGCACCGGGCCTTGTGTCTTTGAGGCGCCACCCGGATTCGAACCGGGGAATGAAGGTTTTGCAGACCTTTGCCTTACCACTTGGCTATGGCGCCGAGAGGATGGGGTCGGCTTTATACGCAGCCCGCTACCACGCGGTCAAGGCTGCAACAGCTGCCTGCTGTGCATCCGTCCCGCTACCATGCCGCCACCAGAAGGTTCCACCCCGGGTGCGCGTGCGTGCGCGCGCCCGAAAGGACGAGGTGCTCGAAAGATGCTTCACGGCCACGGGCTGTACCTGGAAGAGCATGACGCGTTTCGTCGCACCGTGCGGGCGGTGGTGGAGAAGGAGATTCTCCCCTTCGTGAAGGAGTGGGAGGCTCGGGAGGAGTTCCCCAAGGCGCTCTTCACCCGCTTTGGCGAGCTGGGCTTCCTCGGCTTGAAGTACCCGGTGGAGTACGGGGGCTCGGCGGCGGGGGAGCTGTACGAGGCGGTGCTGCTGGAGGAGCTGGGGCGCTGCGGCTCGGGCGGTGTGTCCGCGGGGCTGGGGGCCCAGTTCACCATCTCCACGGGGCCCCTCCATCAGTTCGGCACGGACGCGCAGAAGCGCCGCTGGCTGGCCCCCGCCATCCGGGGTGAGAGGCTTGGCGCGCTGGGCATCACCGAACCGGATGCCGGCTCGGACGTGGCGGGGCTGCGCACCACCGCGCGGCGCGAGGGCGACAGCTACGTCCTCAACGGCTCCAAGACGTACATCACCAACGGCGTGCGCGCGGACTTCGTGGTGCTGGCGGTGAAGACGGACCCGACCGCGGGTCACAAGGGCCTGTCCATGGTGGTGGTGGAGAAGGGCACGCCGGGCTTCTCCGTGGGGCGCAAGCTGGACAAGCTCGGCTGGCGCGCCTCGGACACCGCGGAGCTGTTCTTCGAGGACTGCCGCGTGCCCGCGGAGAACCTGCTCGGGGTGGAGGGGCAGGGCTTCGCGCAGATCATGGGCAACTTCCAGTGGGAGCGCCTGTCGCTCGCGTTGGGCGCGGTGGGGGCCATGGACGACATGCTGGAGACGGTGCTGGCGCACGTGAAGTCGCGGCGGGCCTTCGGCCAGTCGCTCCACCGGTTCCAGGTGGTGCGCCACAAGCTGGCGGAGCTCTTCACCGCGCGGGAGTCGGCGCGCCAGCTCACCTACCACGCGCTGCGCCTGCACGTGGCCGGCGAGTGGGCAGTGGCGCAGACGTCCATGGCGAAGAAGGTGGCCACCGAGACGTGCTGCCGCGTGGCGGATGAGTGCCTCCAGCTCCACGGCGGCGCGGGCTACATGATGGAGTACGACATCCAGCGCCACTGGCGTGACGCGCGGCTGGGGCCCATCGGCGGTGGCACCAGTGAGGTGATGAACGAAATCATCGCCAAGCAGCTCGGTTTGTAGGGCGGGGGCGCGGCGCGGCGCGGCGCCCCGCCTGACCCGTGGAGGGCAGGCGGGGGGGCGGCGTGGGAAGAGGCCCTTGGCGCTCCGGGTTACCCGAAGAGACCCCGCGGAGGGCCCGTGGAGCCCATCATCGTCTGTGCCGAGCTTTACATGCGTCTGGGGGACGACGAAGTGCTCGTCCTCGACTGTCGGGACGCCGCCGATTGGGAGCGTTATGACCTGCACATCCCAGGGGCCTTGCGGATGACGTGCGCGGAGATCGCCCGCGACCACCACATGCTCCCGGACGACGAGCTCATCGTCCTGTGTGGTTGCTCGCCGGACGGAAGGGACACGCGCCGTATCTGTCGTCTGCTCCGGATGAAGGGGCGCGAGGCCGTCTGTCTCGACGGCGGGCTGCTGGCGTGGGTCACAGGTGGCTTCCCCACGGAGCGGCACACCCGGGCGCCCCTCGCCGCGATGCCCCGCTGAGCACCGCGGTGGATGCGGCGCGTCGTCAAACGGTGTTATGGAGCGGGCGACATCCTCCTCTGGAGACTGGAGAAACGCCCCCATGGCCAGGCTTCGCGCGGCCCTCATCGGTGCCACTGGACTCGCTGGACAGCAGTTCATCGCCGCCCTCAAGAATCACCCCTCCATCGAGCTGACGGGCCTCGCGGCCTCGCCTCGCTCGGCGGGCAAGACGTATGCGGAGGCGCTGAAGACGGCGAGTGGCATGACGGCCTGGTTCGTCCCGGAGCCGCTGCCCGCCGAGCTTGCCGGCATGAAGGTGGTGGCCGGTGACGCGCTCCAGGCCAGGGATTACGACCTGGTCTTCTCCGCTGTGGAGGCGGACGTGGCGCGCGAGCTGGAGCCGCGGCTGGCGAAGGACATCCCCGTCTTCTCCGCCGCCAGCGCGTTCCGCTACGAAGACGACGTCCCGCTGCTGATTCCCCCCGTCAACGCCGCGCACGCGCCCCTCATCCGGGAGCAGCAGCGCCGGCGGGGCTGGAAGGGCTTCATCGTCCCCATCCCCAACTGCACCACCACCGGCCTGGCGGTGACGCTGGCGCCGCTGGTGGAGCGCTTCGGGGTGAAGGCGGTGCTGATGACCAGCCTCCAGGCCATGTCCGGCGCCGGCCGCTCGCCGGGCGTCATCGGCATGGACATCCTCGACAACGTCATCCCCTACATCCCGAAGGAGGAGCACAAGGTCGAGGTGGAGACGAAGAAGATCCTGGGCGCGCTCCGCCCAGCGGGTGACGGCCTCACGCCGCACGACGTGCGGGTGTCCTGCACCTGCACCCGCGTGGCGGTGATGGAGGGCCACACCGAGTCCGTCTTTGTCTCATTGGACAAGAAGGCCTCCGTGGCCGAAGTGACCCAGGCCCTGCGGGACTGGAAGGGCGCCGAGCTGGCCCGGAACCTGCCGTCCGCCGCACCGCGCTGGATTGAGGTGCTGGACGATCCCTTCCGACCCCAGCCCCGTTTGGACCGGGACACGCATGGCGGTATGGCCACCACCGTCGGACGCATCCGCGAGGATGGCGTCCTGGAGAACGGCTTCAAGTACGTGCTGGTGTCCCACAACACCAAGATGGGGGCGGCGCGAGGCGCCATCCTCGTGGCCGAGCTGCTGTTGGCCCAGGGCTTGTTGGGCTAAGCCCCGTCACGGGCGAGGGGGTGCACAGATTCAGGGTGCCATCGTCAGCTCGAACCACTACTCTGCGCGCCCACGGACGCGCCTGGTTTCAACCGAGAGGAGACTTTTCAATGGCCTACGTCGTTGCCGACCCTTGCATCAAGTGCAAGTACACCGACTGTGTCGAGGTGTGCCCGGTCAATTGCTTCTACGAGGGTGCCAACTTCCTGGTCATCCACCCGGATGAGTGCATCGACTGCGGTGCTTGCGAGCCGGTGTGCCCCACCAAGGCCATCTTCCCGGAGACGGAGCTCCCGGAGCAGTGGAAGGAGTACAAGGCGCTGAACGCCGACCTGTCCACCAAGTGGCCCAACATCGCGGAGAAGAGGGCCGCGCTGCCCGAGGCCGAGGAGTTCAAGTCGAAGGACGGCAAGCGCTCCTTGCTGGATCCGGCGGCGGGCTCGTAATCCGCTGACCTTCGCGTGTCCTGGGAAGGCCCTTTCGTCCAGCGGCGAGAGGGTCTTCTTCGTTGCGGGGCGCTACTCCGCGCGCAGGGAGCTCAGCTTCAACCCGCGTGACTCCAGGGCGTCGCGCAGCCGGCTCAGGTCCTCGGCGGCCACGGGGCCGTGCCGGCCCTGGATGCGCAGGGACACCTCGCGCGGGCCCGTGCGCTCGACCTCCACCGTGGCGTCCAGGCGCCCGCGCAGGCTCATGCTGAGCGCGGGCCGCTGGGACTTCACGAACACCTCGATGCGCTCGATGAGCGCCATCGCGGCCTCGGCGCGGGCGGCGGGGTTCACTTCCTCGGCTGGCGCGTGCGCGCCTCCCGCGCTCGCCGTCACCGCCGTGGCGCTCTCTGCGCCCATCGGCTCTTGGAGGGGCCTCTGTGTTTCCGGAGGTGGTGGCCCGGGAGCAGGCCGGGCTTCGGGCTGAACGGGAAGGGCGGGGCGCGGCTCCTTCGACAGCTCGCGGGCGATGAAGTCATGGAGCCGATGTTCGGTGCGCTCCTGCACCAGGGCCTGGGACTCGCTCCGGACCGCGCCCAGCCGCAGGACTTCGACATTCATCGCCTGCCGCTTGAGCCCCAGGCTCTCGGGGCTGGAGACCGCGCCGCGCTGTGCGGTGAGCACGGGCGCCGCTGCTCGGGCCAGCAGCGGGGGCGTGGCTCCGGCGCGCGCGGCGCTTGGGAGCCTCAGTCCCACGCGTTGGGGCCTGGGTGGGGTGCTGCGTGCGTCCGCTTCGTCGAGCGCCTTCTTGAAGCGCTCTGCGTCGGCGGATGACTTCGTCTGTCCGGAGCCGTTGGTGGGCTCGCGACTGTCGACCTTCATGGCATCCCTCGTGCGGTGGGCACGAGGAGCAGAGCAGGGGGCGTGCCAGCCCCCCGACGCTGGAAAATCCTCAGTCCGACTCCCGGATGCGGTACCGCCGGGTGGATGGGCGTCCAGACGTGGGATGTGCGTCAGCGCTGCGTGCCGAAGGCGCCGGGCTGGATGGGCGCAAGTCCGGTCAGGTCGTTGACGGCCAGGGGGCACGAGGCCACGGCGGCCGGGTCCGCCAGGCTGGGCGTCTTCGCCCAGTCCCGCTCGGGGAAGATGAGGGCGTCGCGCAGCTCGATGGACGTCAGGCCCTTCTTGTACTCCCAGAAGCGGCCTCGCACGAGGACGCGGGAGCCCTTGAGCAGCTTGTTGAGGTCGGCGAACTGCGTGTCCTGCAGCTTCGCGGAGATTTCCACGCGCGGGCGCTTGGGCGCCTTGCCGAAGTTGAACTCGAAGCGCTCCGTCGTCGGCGCCTCGGGCTCCACCCACAAGAGCCGGGCCAGCATGTACGGGGCTTCCGGCTCCTCGCCCTTCTTCAGGCGCTTCTTCTTCGGTTTCTCGAGCTTGAGGTCCACCAGCTCCAGCGCGCCGAAGGCGACCTCGTGGTCCAGGTAGTTCTCGCGGAAGAGGGCCTCGGCGGTGGACGCGCCCACGGAGGTGGCCCGCTGGACTTCCTGGGCATAGCGCTCCCGCAGGGCGGGCAGGGTGACCAGGAAGCTGTCCAGGGGCTTCACGCCATTGGCGAGGAAGCGAAGCCGCCCCATGTCGATGGCCGGGTAGTAGGGCGCCAGGGCCTGCGCCGTCACCAGCCACTCCTGGGGCAGCTTCCGGTCGATGAGCACGCGCCGCACCATGGCGACGAGGAAGGCGTTGCCGGGAAAGCGTGGGTTGACGAGCTGGGTGTTGAGGGCGTTGACCAGCACCGGGTCCAGCATGAAGTTTTCGTCACGCTTGTGCAGCAGCACACCGGTTTCACCCATCAGGGTCAGCATGGCCCCGAGCACCTGGGCGCAGCCGGCATCCTGGGTCCCCTGCTTGAGCCCCTGGTTCAGCTTCGACCGGGCGAAGCGCTTGTCCAGGTCCTCCTCGCGGAAGACGGGGGCCTGACCATTGCCGAAGAACAGCTCGGGCTGGGCGGTGGCGGGCATGGCCGACAGGGCCAGGGCGAGTGCGAGCAGTCGGTTGAAGCGCATGGCGCCTCGCAGCCTACCACGGCGCACGGACCCGCTGTGCGGTCGGCCCGTGGCGGCAGGCAGGCGTGGCACGGGGGGAACCCCGGCGTGCCACGGTGCTTTTTCCGCCTGTTGACCTTGCGGGCTTTTGTGTACCTTGCCCGCGACATGTCCTCTCCCACGGATACTTCCGCGCCCGTCACCATCACTCAGATCCAGAGTGAGGCGGAGCTCATGCAGGCGCTCGCCATCCGCGAGGTGGTGTTCATCGAGGAACAGGCGGTTCCCGAAGGCATCGAGCGCGACGCCGAGGACGTGCACGCCTACCACGTCATCGCCAACCAGGGCGGCCATGCCATTGGTACAGGGCGGCTGGTGATGTTGACGCAGCCTCCGGCCAACCAGGAAGGCTCGTGGGGCCAGATTGGCCGCATGGCCGTGCTCCAGGCGCATCGCAAGGCGCGCGTGGGCTCCCTGTTGCTGACGTCCCTGGAGGCAGAGGCGCGTCGGCGCGGCGTCAACGGCATCATGCTGCACGCCCAGCTCTACGCGCTGGAGTTCTACAAGAAGCACGGCTACCAGCCGGTCGGCGGCGTCTTCGAGGAAGCCGGCATGGAGCACCTGGAGATGCACAAGCGCTTCTGATGTCGCCTCAACGGCGCGGTGGCCGGGGGGCTGGCGGCTGGGCATGCCGCGGGTCCTCGGGCCATGAGTGCCGGGGGTACTTGCGGCACAGCTCCTTGCGGATCGCGGGGTAGTGCCGCTCCCAGAAGCCCGCGAGGTCGGTCGTCACCTGCACCGCGCGCATGTTCGGCGCCAGCAGGTGCAGCACCAGCGGGACGCGCCCCGCGCAGACGTTGGGCCCCTGCGCCATCCCGAAGAAGTCCTGGAGTCGCGACTCGACCCAGGGTGGCTTGCCCGGCTCGTAGTGGACCTTGACGCCGCGGCCTCCGGGCAGCGTCACCCGCTCCGGCGCGTGCGTGGCCAGCAGCCGCTGCTGCTCGGACGTGAGCCGTGCGTAGAGCGCGTCCAGCAGGGACACCCCTTCCAGGTCCTTGAAGCTGCGCGCGTCCGAGCACAGCGACGCCAGCGCATCGCGCAGGAAGGCGTTATCGACGGCGGGGAACCTCGCCTCGGGGAAGGCCTCGGCCAGCAGGGCCACGCGGGTGCGCCACTGCTCCAGGGCCTCCGGGTCCGCGAACTTCCCGGGCCCCGCGGCCAGCGCGGCTTCCACGAGCACGCGCGCGGTGGCCTCCGAGGCGGGCGCGGGTGTGCGGGTCTCCTCCAGGACGAGGTTCCCGTAGGACAGGCGGGTGAGGCGCTCCACACGCCGGGCCTCGGCGTTCCACTGGAGGGTGTCCACGTCCTCCAGGGTGTCCGGGTAGAGGTCGAGCAGCCACTCCGGCTCCACGGCGCTGGCCAGCCGCACCACGGCGCCCTTGCCGGGGCGCTCCTCGGCGTCGGCGGCCACCATGAGGTCGGCGTCCTGGACCACGCTCACGTCTGACAGCGTGGCCGTCCCGCCTCCGAACATCAGCAGCTCCGGCGCACGGGGGCGGCGGCGCCGGGCGACGCGGTCGGGGTAGCCCGCGAGCACGCTGAGCATTAGCGCCTGCTCCACGTCCTCGGGCCGCTGGGGCCGGGCGCCCTGGCCACGCACCGCGCGCCGCAGCTGCTTTTGGACCCGGTCCACTGACTGCACGGCGCCGGCCTCCAGGGAGAGGGCGTGCATGCGGCCCGACGCGAAGTTCGCGCGCTCCGCTTCGCGGAAGCGCTCGAGTAGCTCCAGCAAATCGGACGGCCCGCTGACGGTGGCGGCCGGGCGTCCTCCCTGGCCCAGGTTGGCGCGGGCCTCGCGGCGGATGTCGCGTTCGCCCATGAGGGCGGCGAGCACGGCGGCCTCGGCGCCCACACCCCGGCGCTCACCCTCGACGATGATGCGCGCCTGTCGGGGGTGGACGGGGAAGCGCAGGATCCGCTCGCCCACCGCCGTGACGGTGCCGGCGGGGTCGACCGCGCCCAGCCGGCGGAGCAGCGTCTCCGCGGCGTCCAGGGACGCGGCCGGGGGCGGCTCGAAGAAGGGGAAGGCGGCCAGGTCGGTGATGCCGGACGCGCGCAGGGAGAGGACTGTTTCGGCCAGGTCCGTGCGGCGAACCTCCGGTGCGTCCTGCTCCGGGCGGCCGTCGAAGTCGTGCTGGGTGTAGAGGCGCAGACAGTGGCCCGCGCGCGTGCGGCCCGCGCGACCCGCGCGCTGGATGGCGGAGGCGCGGCTGACCTTGGACAGCTTGAGGGTGGGCAGGCCGGACCAGGGGGAGTGGGAGGCGATGCGCGCGAGCCCGGAGTCGATGACCACCGCCACGCCGTCGATGGTGACGGACGTCTCGGCGACGTTGGTGGAGAGGATGATCTTCCGCCGCGAGCTGCGCCGCACGGCGCGGTCCTGCTCGGCGGGGGACAGGTCGCCGTGGAGGGGGAGCACGTCTGCGCCGTGGCGCTCGGCGAACTCGGCGCAGGCGTCGCGCGCGCGGCGGATTTCGCCGGCGCCAGGGAGGAAGACGAGCACGTCGCCATCCAGGCCTTGGGCGAAGAGCCGCTTGATGCCGGAGAGCACCTGGTGGTCCAGGTGGCGGTCATCGGGCGCGGGCAGATACTCCACGCTCACGTCGAAGCGCCGGCCCTCGGAGCGGAGCGAGGGACACCCGCCGAGGTACGCCCGGATGGGCTCCGCCTCCAGCGTCGCGGACATGACGACGACCTTGAGGTCGGGACGCGCCGTCTCCTGGAGGCGCCGCAGCAGGGCCAGGGAGATGTCCGCGGACAGGTGCCGCTCGTGGAACTCGTCGAGCACGACGATGCCCACGTCACGAAGCTTCGGGTCGGAGAGCAACCGGCGGCCGAGGACGCCCTCGGTGACGAAGGACAGGCGCGTCTTCGCGCTGCGCACGTCCTCGAAGCGGACCTGGTAGCCCACCGATTCGCCCACGCGCTCGCCCAACTCCTCGGACACGCGCTGGGCGGCGAGCCGCGTGGGAAGCCGGCGTGGCTGGAGGACGATGATTTCCTTCCCCTGCCCGAGCCCGGCCTCCAGGAGCGCGCGAGGCACGCGCGTCGTCTTTCCCGCACCCGGAGGCGCTTCGAGGACGAGCGAACGCGCGCCCCGCAGCGTGGAGACGATGTCCGGTAACAGGGGATCGATGGGAAGCGCGACGTCCGCCATGGTCCGGTATCCTTTAAGGCGTGTCCGCCTGCGAGGAAGCCTTCTTCTTCCGGACGCGAGGCGCCTGTGCCTCACTCGGGGCCGGAGGTTCAGTGGCCTCGATTGAGGCCGGCTCCGCTGCATCGGCCTTCTTGCGGCCCCGGCGCGCGCCGCGTGGCGTGGTGGAGGATGCTTCGTCACGGGCCCGCGCGGTGGCCACCTCGGGGGCCGCGGGCTGGAGGTCGTTCGGCTCCGCTCCATCCGTGGCCTTGGGAGGCGCCTCGCCCTTTTCAGCCCGGGCCGGATCCTCCGCGGCGGCCTTGCCCGCGAGTTCCGTGCCCGCAGGCGCCGTCTCCGGCTGGGGAACGGTGCCATCGCGCGGCTCAGAAGCAGTGCTCGCGGAGGCTACGTCGGCTTCAGCCGTGGACGGCGAACTCTCGTCCTTCAGCTCGGCGCCACCGGCAGCTCCCGAATCGCCACCGGTGTTCGAGTGCGCGTCGCCCGAGTCCTGGCTCACCTCCGGGTTGGCTGCGCTGGCGGACGTTACGCCACCCGGTGCGGCCCCCTCCTTCGCCGTATCGCCACCTGCGTCCAGGGCCGCGACCTCGGCGAGTTCGGCCTCGGTGGGCTCCATGGAGTCCGTCGGCTCATCGAAGCCAGCCAGCGCGTCGTCGGAGAACGTCAGTCCTCGTCCCGCGCGGCGCTTGGGCTTGAGGTTCAGCCCGGCGGCCTCATAGACGGTGGGGGCGGGCACGAGCGCGGCTTCGGCCAGCAGGCGCGCCTGACGAAGGGACTGCTCGAGCTTCCGGCCCAGCGACACCAGCTCCTCGCGAAGGAGGGTCTCCTGTTCCAGCGACAGGGGGGATGGCTCATGGCTCGTGCGCCACGCGTTGTGGGCGGTCAGCACCTGCTCCATGACGGGCCGCACGAGCGCGAAGTCCTCCCGGGCGAAGATGCGCGTCACATACGCGCTCTTCGTGCGCCGCTCGTAGGACGTCGCGTACTCGAGGACGGCTTCGCGGGGGGCGCGCCGCAGCTGCGGGAACTTCAGGTGGGGGAAGAGGGCCTCGATGACGGGCGCGCGGCTGCTGGCGGTGAAGGTGATGCCGGCGAGCAGCTTCTCCAGCACGTCCACCCACAGGCCCTGCTGGTGGAACGCATATTCCTCGCGAGCCTCTTCCAGCTCAGGAAGGTCCTTCACACGGTCGAGCACGCCCTCGGTGGGGGCGCGCGCGGTGCGCACCAGCTCCAATGCGGTGGTGAGCCAGCCCTTTTCGGCGTCGAGGCCGGGTCGGCCGGTGAGCATCTCTCCCGCCGTGGCGAGGCGAGCCTCGAAGGCTTCGGCGAAGCGGATGAGCTCATACGATTCGAGCGTGGACGACATGCGGCGGCTCCTCGGAAGGGCGGCGGGAGATAGCACACCCGGCGTCGAGCACCGAGTGGCCGGGCAGGGGCTTCAGCGCCCGCCGAGCAGAATCTCCAAGGCCTGGGGATGCGAGAAGTCAGGAAAGGCGACCGTGGCCCCTGCGTCGATGAGGGCCTGCACGGAGGAGGTCCCCGTCCCCACGCCGATGCACTCCGCGCCGACGCCGTGGGCCGCATGGACGTCCTTGGGCGTATCGCCGATGACGACGACCCGGCACTCCTCCACGGGGACGCCCAGCTTCGCGGCGCCGGCTCTGGCGCCGCAGCGAATCAGCTCGGTGCGGTCCTCGTTGTCGCAGCCGAAGCCGCCGAAGTCGAACTGGTCGTAGATGCTCACGCGCTCCAGCTTCACGCGAGCGCCCTCTCGGACGTTGCCCGTGCCCAGTCCCACCGCGAACCCGGACCGCGAACGGGCTTCCTTCACGGCCTCGCGCATGCCGGGGAAGACGCGGTAGCGCTGGTCATCCACCTTGTGGACCTCTTCGGCGAGGTGGGCGACGTAGGCGTCGATGACCGCGTCAATGGCCGCGACCGAGTCCTCCACGCCGATGAGGTGCATCGCCTTGCGGACGATGGCCCGGTCGGTCATGCCGGACATTGGGAACGAGTCGCACGCGTCCCGCCGCCCGTGCAGCTTCTCGAAGGCGGCTTCCATGGAGCGGCGCCCCGCGCCGCCAGTGGTGACCAGGGTTCCATCGATATCGAAGAGGAGGACGGTGGGACGCATGGCCCCCATTTAATGGAGGCCCCGTGCCGACGCGAGCCCGGAGTCAGGCGGACCGCGTCCGCTCAGGGCTCGACGAGCGTGAGGCCACGCTGGAGTGCCTCGCGGACCAGGGCGCGCTCCTCCACCGGCAGCCGGTCCTCCAGCGCCTGGCGGGCCTGCTGACCACCCAGGCGTCCGAGCGCCACGGCCACGGCCTCCCGGACCTGTGACTCCGGGTCCCGCAGCCGGGTGATGAGCGTGGGGATGGCGTCCAGCCCCAGGCACCGGCGCAGGGCGTCCGCCGCGCTGGCACGCACCTCGGCTGGGGCCTTCGCGTCTTCGAGCACCTCGCGGATGGTCACCGCGCCGCCTGAAGGGTCCACCAGCGCCAGGGAGGACACGGCGAGCGTCCGCCGCGCGGTGGGTGTGCCCTTGTCCACGACGAGCGCTGACAGGACAGGCGCCGCTCCGGGCCCCAGGCGCTTCCATGCGTCATCGGATGGGGCTCCAGTCCGCGTCGTCGCATCGAGGAGTGCGACCACCTGGGCATGGACGTCGGTGTCTAGCGAGGGCGCGCTGGTGGCGAGCAAAGGCTCCGAGCTGGCGGAAGCGCTCACTCGGGCCAGGCCCCCGGACCCCGCGAGCAAGACGCCGCCGAGCACCACGGAGCGCCAGGCGAGACGGCGGACGGACCAGGAGGGAACAGCGCCAGGACGCGGGGGGAGGGTGGTCGTCATGGGGGCTTCCCGGACGGAAGGGGACGTTTCCGTTTTATACGTCATTGGTGCCGCGGCGGGAGGCGAAGGCCGTTATGGTCGGCGCGTCATGGCCGGACGGGTCCTCTTCTTCCTTCAGCACGCCACGTACGAGCCGGCCTTCCAGGCCGCCACCATGGGAATCACCGCCGCGGCCATGGGGGACGAAGTGTACTTCGTCTTCGCCTTCGATGCGCTGCGCCAGCTCGTGGGTGGCGCCTATGGTCAGCCGTCGAGCGAGCGCGAGCACGAGGAACTCACACGCGCGGAGTCACTCGGGGTGTTGGCGCCGCCGCGGATGCTGGCGGAAGCGCGCACGCTGGGCGCGAGGCTGATCGCCTGCGACACCACGGTGCGCATCTGCGGCTACGCACCGGAGGCGCTGGAGGGCACCTTGGACGAGGTGATGGGCATGGCCTCCCTGTGGCGACTGACCGCGGGCGCACGGGTGCTCACCCTGTAGTCGGTGGGCTGTGGGCCCACGTACGCCGCTCTTGGCCGCTTGGGCATCGTTCTGGCTGTAACGTCGCAGTGGCATCCAAACGGCCAGGAATCTGTCCGCCGATGCTGTAGCGCCCGACGGGAATGACGCGATAACCTGTGGGCACGCCGTACCCCCTTTGGAGAACCCGGCCGCGCGGGAAGCTCCGCGTCCCCCAGTAGCAGAAGGAATTCATTGCCTATGCGCTCCAAGCTGCCCCTCCTGAGTGCACTCTCCGTCGGCGCCATCGTCCTGGCCTGTCAGACGTACGACTTCGAGCCGGTGGAGCCGCTGGCCATCGCGCAGACGACGGTGGAGGAGGTCATCAACGCCCGTCGGAGCAAGCCCAACATCATGTTGATGGTGGACACCTCCGGGTCGATGACGTTGCCGGTGAATCCGTCGCCTGCCTGCGACGTGGAGTTCGAGGGAAGCATTGTCCCTTGTGGTGGTGAGGCGACATGCAATGTGGATGTCTGCCCCACGCGGTGGACCGCACTGCAGTCGGTCGTTCCTCAGTTCCTGGAGAACAGCGGTCGTTTCGTGCGTTTCGCGCTGACGACGTATCCCGAAACACAGGGAGGGACGTCGATTCCGGACCTGTGCCGTGCCTCCACTGCTGGCTCCCTGCTCAAGACGCTGCCGGAGCAGGAGGATGACGATTCACTGCTGGCGCATGCCAATGAGATCAACACCCTGCTGCAGGGTATCCCCAATGGCGGTGAGGGGCGGCCTCTCGGGGGCACGCCGACCAGCGGAAGTCTGAAGTTCGTGGGGGGGCTTGAGGGACTCCAGGACCCCAACCGGCAGAACTTCGTCATCCTCCTGACGGACGGTTTGCCGAACTGTAACGCTGCGAACCCAAATAGCGGTGCCGACACGGCGTTGTGCAAGTGCACCATCGAGAACAACCAGTGCCAAAGTGGCTACCTCCACCGTGGATGCCTGGACTCCGATGCCTCCGTGACTGCTGTACGCGAACTTCGCGAGAAGGGCATTCAGACCATCGTCATTGGATTCGGCGCGGAGACGGCGGTGGGGGATGGGCCGGCGGTGCTGGAAGCCATGGCCCAGGCGGGAGGCTTCAAGCGTACGTGCAACGCGGAGCGCCCGTGTGGCGAGGGCGACACCTGCAACCCGACCACGGGCCTGTGCAACCGCTCCTTTTTCCAGGCCGGTAACCAGGCTGAGCTTGCAAGTGCTCTGGAGGAGATCAGCAAGGCAGTCGTCCTGGAGGACCCTTGCCTGATCAAGCTGGATGGTCCCCAGCGCCCGTCCGACCCCAAGCTGCTCGTGGTCTACGTGGAAGGCGAGCGCACGCTGTCCAGCGACAGCACGTGGACGCTGGAGGAGGATGGCGTGGTCTTCAAGGGGGAGACCTGTCAGCGCATCCTCAACTCCACCCCGGAGGCGCCCGTGCGGATTGAAGTGCGGGCCATCCGTCAGCGTTAGTCCAGCGGTTCGCGGGGCGGCTTTACCCGGCGAGGGGCGGGGTTTATAGGTCCCTCCCTCCCTGGAACGGCCGCCCTGCTCATGAAAGCCACCATCCTCTCGCGCTCCGCTTCCATCCCGTCCACCCGGCGACTTGTCGAGGTGGCGCGCACCAGAGGACACCGGGTGCGGGTCCTCAACCCGCTCCGAGTGCAGATGCACCTCGATGGGCGCAGCGCCACGCTCTATTACGGCCGCAAGAAGCTGGCGCCCACGGACGTCGTCCTCCCTCGCATCGCCCAGTCCATCAACACCTATGGCCTGGCCGTGGTGAATCAGTTCGGCCTGGCGCGGGTCCCGCTCGTCAACCACGCGCAGGCCATCGCGCAGTCGCGCAACAAGATGCGCTCGCTGCAGTTGCTCTCGGCGCACGGCATCGACATCCCTGCGACGGTGATGGCCCGTGACGCGGCCCACCTCAAGGAGATGGTGGGCTTGCTGGGCGGCGTGCCCGTCCTCGTCAAACTGCTGCAGGGGCAGGAGAAGCACGGCGTCATGGTGTGTGAGAGCCTCCAGTCGCTGGAGGCCGCGCTCGAGGCGGTCCTGGGGCTGGGGCACAACCTGGTGATGCAGGAGTACGTGAAGAGCACCGGCATCGACGTCCGAGTGCTCGTCGTGGGAGGGCAGGCGGTGGCCGCGGTTCGTCGCCGCCCGCGCGCCGGACGCCTGGCGCACACCCTCATCAAGGGGGCTCGGCTGGAGGCGCACGAGCTGTCACCTGCCCAGCGAGCCACCGCGGAGAAGGCCACCCGGCTCATCGGGCTCGAAGTGGCGGCGGTGGACCTGCTCGACGTGCAGGGCCAGCCAAAGGTCTTCGAGGTGAACAGCTCCCCCGCGCTTCCTGAAATGGAGACGGTGACGGGCGTCGACCTGGCCTCACTCATCATCATCCGCGCGGAAGCGCTGGTGGCGGGGGCGACGCCCGTGTCCGTGCCAGACCTTTCGCCTCCGTTGGCCCTGCCCGTCTCATCTGAGCCCGCCCAACTCCCCATGGACCGGAAGGGTCCGAGTCGCCGCGCCAGGACCGGCGAAGGCGGCGCGTGAAGAGAAAGACGGCTCCCGCCGTCTCAAGCGTGATACGCACCCCCGCTTCCAGGAGACGCCCATGCTTCGCCGCCGACGCCTTTCCTCCCTCGCCGCCCTGTTGGCGGCAGTGACCTGCTCCGTGCCTGTCCTGGCCGCGGACGTGGATCCGACCTCGCTGTATGAGGTCTCCACCGAGGGGACCTCGACCCAGGTCAAGGCAGGGGAGAAGGGGACTTTCGTCCTCGCCATCAAGACGAAGGCGGGTGCCCATGTCTCCGACGAGGCGCCGTTGAAGCTCGAGGTGAAGGGGAGCCAGGTGACCCCGGCCAAGGAGAAGCTGGTCCTGGCGGACTCCGTGGCGAAGAAGGCCGAGGGGCAGGACTTCGCGGACCCTCGCTTCGAGGTCCCCTTCACGACGGCCGCTGCGGGCAAGGGCACCGTGGACGCGAAGCTCGTCTTCTTCATCTGCACGGAGAAGCTCTGCGCACGTCAGCAGAAGACGTTCTCCCTTCCTGTCGAGGTCCTCTGAGTCCCCATGCGTGAGCGTTCTTCCAAGGGCGGCCGCGGTGAGCGCGGGAGCGAAGAATCCCCCCAGCGCGCCAGCCGGGGCGAGCGTGGCGGCGGCGAAGCCTCCCGTTTCGTCTACGGGGTGAATCCAGTCCTGGCGGCCCTTCGAGCCCGGCCAGACGAGGTGGAGCGCTTGTTCCTGGTGGAGGGGCAGCTCGGCGCCCGAGCGGCGGGAGAGCTGCTCAGCCGGGCTCGCGAGTTCGGCATTCGCGTGGAGAAGGTGACGCGCGAGCGTCTGGGCGCTCTGTCGGAGGGCGGCGTTCACCAGGGCGTGGTGGTGGAGTTGCGCGGCTTCAAGTACGCGGAGCTGGAGGACCTCCTGGCGGCGGCCAAGGCTCAGGGCCAGCCTCCGCTGGTGGTCGTGCTGGACGGAATCCAGGACCCACACAACCTGGGGGCCATCATCCGCTCCGCGGATGCGCTGGGGGCCCACGGCGTGGTCATTGCCAAGGACCGGGCGGTTCAGGTGACGGGGACCGTGGCCAAGGCGTCGGCGGGGGCCGTGGAGCACAGCCGCATCGCGCGGGTGGTGAACATCTCCCGGGCCCTGGAGGAACTGAAGGAAGCCGGCCTGTGGGTCGCCGCGGCGGACGTCGACGCCAAGGAGCCCATGTGGAGTGCCCGGCTGGATGGGCCGCTGGCGCTCGTCGTGGGGGCCGAGGGGGCAGGCGTCCGGGACGGGGTGCTCAAGCACTGCGACTTCCGCCTCCGGATTCCGATGGCGGGTCAGGTCGGTTCATTGAATGCGTCCGTTTCGGCCGGCATTCTGCTATACGAGGTCGCCCGCCAGCGGGGCACCGTCTCCGGCCGGTAGTCGAAGTTTGGGATCAATCTCCTTGACTTGGGCGAACGGGAATTCTAGAAGGGCGCCCCTCTCAGGGCGGTGACGGGTGGTTGACGGAGTCGCTGGGGCGGGGTAGGGCGGCAGTCGCAGTACCGGATGAGTGCCGGTGTAGCTCAGCTGGTAGAGCAACTGATTTGTAATCAGTAGGTCGCGGGTTCAAATCCCGCCGCCGGCCAGGTAGGACGGGGCCGCGGATGAGGGCCCGGGATGTGGTAGTAGGACAAGTGAATATCTGGAGGGATACCCAAGCGGCCAAAGGGAGCAGACTGTAAATCTGCCGGCTCTACGCCTTCGATGGTTCGAATCCATCTCCCTCCACTCGGCAATTGCGGGAATAGCTCAGTTGGTAGAGCGTCAGCCTTCCAAGCTGAATGTCGTGGGTTCGAGTCCCA
Organism: Myxococcus sp. AM010; assembly: GCF_013372585.1. Taxonomy (NCBI): domain Bacteria; kingdom Pseudomonadati; phylum Myxococcota; class Myxococcia; order Myxococcales; family Myxococcaceae; genus Myxococcus; species Myxococcus sp. AM010. Next base: position 271 of record NZ_JABXEO010000041.1, on the reverse strand, counting down.
TTTCCCGCTCCAAATGTTGTAGTCACAGCATCGCCAAGCCCTGATAGCTCAGTTGGCAGAGCGCATCCTTGGTAAGGATGAGGTCACCAGTTCAATCCTGGTTCAGGGCTCCATTTATTTTTGAGGAGTGTCATGGCCAAGGAGAAGTTCGAGCGTAACAAGCCCCACGTGAACATCGGCACGATCGGACACGTGGACCACGGCAAGACGTCGCTGACGGCCGCCATCACGAAGGTGCTGGCGAAGACGGGCGGCGCCACGTTTCTGGCGT